>JBBQFE010000405.1:0-3565 GCA_038321605.1 Mycobacteriales bacterium
TGCACCCCGGCCGAGGCGGATCAGGTTCGCAGGGCCATGGGCTCCAAACGCAGCCACGAGAAGATGGAGGGTCTGCGTACCCGGCTCTATGACGGGATGGAGTCCAACGGCATCACCGGCAAGGTGGCCGACGACATCTACGAGAAGATCAAAGCCTTTGCAGCGTTCGGTTTCGCAGAGAGCCACTCCATCAGCTTTGCCTTTCTGGTGTATGCCTCATCCTGGTTGAAGCTCTATCACCCCGCGGCCTTCTGCGCCGCGCTGCTCAACGCCCAGCCGATGGGTTTCTACTCACCACAGTCCCTGGTGCACGACGCGAAACGTCATGGCGTGATCATCCGCGGGCCGAGCGTCAACCAGTCCATCGGCGCGGCCAGCCTGGAAGAAACAGCCCCGGACGAAGGGACCTACACCGGACCGGGACCAGGCCAGCCTGCCGTCCGGCTCGGACTGTCGAGTGTCCGCACGATCGGTGCCGAGCTTGCCGACCGGATCGTGGCCGAACGCTGCGCGGCCGGTGACTACCTGAGCATGACCGACCTGTCCCGCCGGATCGGCCTCACCGCACCTCAGCTCGAGGCCCTGGCCACCGCCGGGTGCTTCGACTCGTTCGGCACCAGCCGGCGTGAGGCGCTGTGGGCGGCAGGCGCAGCCGCTGATTTTCGTCCCGGCCAACTCGAGCTCGTGTCGGCATCGGAGGAGCACATTCCCCCTTTGCCGACGATGACCGAACCCGAGCAGCTGATGGCCGACCTGTGGTCCACCGGGATCACCCGGGACGCCTACCCGACGGCGATCATCCGAACCCAGCTGACGGCCCAGGGAGTCACTCCGACGGACCGGTTGAGGCATCTGCCGGACCGGACCCGGATCACGGTGGCAGGCATCGTCACCCACCGGCAACGGCCCGCCACCGCTCGAGGGGTCACCTTCATCAACCTCGAGGACGAATTCGGCATGGTCAACGTGATCTGCGATCCGGTGGTCTGGCAGCGCCACCGCAGGGTGGCCCGGGAATCCGGTGGCCTGCTCATCCGCGGCATGCTGGAACGGGCGGACGGGGTGGTCAACGTCGCCGCCGAGCGGATCGACAAGCTGGAGCTGGGCCTTCGGACGAGGTCGCGCGACTTCAGGTGACCCAGAGTGCTTTACATTAAACGCACAGTCACCTAACATCGCTTTAACTTGCCTATTTGGGCGAAGTCACCCGACCCGCCACAGCACCAAGCCGCCACAGCAGCCCGCACCGCTCGAGGATGCAAGGAAGAATCCAGATGATCGACCTCGGCCAGACCACAACGCTGCTGAGCGACGCGCCCGGCCTGGTGTACGAGCCGTCGGCCAGGACCATCCAAAGACCCAGGTCCACCCGGGCAGCTCGTGACCAGTGGCCGACCAAGGCACTGATCACCCTGATGATCCTGGGCTATCTGGTAGTCGCACTGCTCGTGCACCAGTCCACCCAGCCCAAGCTCGACTACTCCCCCCAAGCCGGAGCCGGCCAACTCGCCGTCGAGGACGCGCAGGCGATGCAGGGCACCTACCCCGCCCACCATCCCGAGCTGGTGCCGCTGATGAGCAGGTCGACCCGCCTGCAGGGCACGACCTTTCTGCTCACCCGCACCGTGACCGGGCCTCGTTGCCCGGTGTCGCCGCCGTACAGCGGTGCGACACAGCAGATCACCACCACCGTCAGCTGGAACCACGCAGCGTTCCACGTGCAGGCAGTCACCGCCCTACCCTGCTGATAGGCCGCTGAACCCCTCCACCATGAAGCCGGTGGCTGACAATCACTCGCGTGACCCCGGCTGTCGGATCCCCGTTTGGCAGTCCCCCTCAAGTCTGGCCAAAAGTGCCGATAGGTAGGACAGGCGGCGCCTACGAGCCTTGCTCCACTCCCCCGGTGCCAGCGGAAGCGTAGGCCGCCCGTCGCACCAGCTCCCGGAGGATCCATGTCGAGGCATTCACACGACCTGCTCGGAAACCAGATGGATCCTGCCCTGCAGACCATCATCGTCGCGCTGCACCACCGCGGCCTGGATCAGGCGACCATCAACGCCGCCGTCGACACCGCGGAGCGCTCCGGCCGCCCGTTGCGCACGGTCCTCGTGGACGATCAGATCGTCACCGAGTTCGAGCTCGCCTCTGCCGTGGCCGAGGCCTACGGCCTGGAAGCCATCGAACTCTCCAACTTCACCGTCGACCCGGCCGCCATGAACCGGGTGCCGCTGCAGCTGGCCCGCCGCCACCAGATGCTGCCGATCGCGGTGAACGGCGACGTGGTCACCGTTGCGGTGGCCGATCCCGGCGACGTGCTGGCACTGGACGACATCCGCGCCGCAACCGGATTGACCGTCCGCCCCGTCGTAACCAGCAAGGACGACCTGACCCGCCTGCTCGACCGCTACACCCGTGAGAGCACCGACCTCGACGAGGCCGCGGCCCAGGCAGTTTCTGAAACCTCCACCTCGGCCAACGAGACGCTGTCGACGAACGAGGACGCACCGGTCGTCCGATTCGTCAGCTCGTTGCTGGAACGCGCGATCAGTAGCCGCGCCTCGGACATCCACCTCGAGCCCAGCGAACACAACCTGCGCATCCGGCTGCGCATCGATGGCGTGCTGCACGAGGTCGATTCGGTGCCCCGCGGCATCCAGAGTGCGTTGATCTCGCGTCTGAAGATCATGTCCGGTCTGGACATCACCGAACGCCGGGTGCCGCAGAACGGCCGTATCACCATGGAGCTCGGGCCGCGCAACGTCGACCTGCGGGCCGCCACGCTGCCGACCGTGTGGGGCGAGAAGGTGGTGCTGCGGATCCTCGACACCGGCGGCATCGACCTGGAGCTGCGCAAGCTCGGCTTCACCGACTTCAACTACGAACGGTTCTCCCGCAGCTTCCGCAAGCCGCACGGCATGGTGCTGGTCACCGGACCGACCGGTTCGGGAAAGTCCACCACGCTGTACGCGACGCTGGGTGAGATCGCCCGGCCCGAGGTGAACGTGATCACCGTCGAGGACCCGGTCGAGTACCGGATGGAAGGCATCAACCAGGTCCAGGTCAACATCAAGGCCGGACTGACGTTCGCCGCCGTCCTGCCGGCGATCCTGCGCTCGGACCCCGACATCGTGCTGATCGGTGAGATCCGGGACCGCATCACCGCGCAGCTGGCGGTCGAGGCTGCGCTCACCGGTCACCTCGTGCTCTCGACCCTGCACACCAACGACGCCCCGAGCGCGATGACCCGCCTGGTGGAGATGGGGATCGAGCCGTTCCTCGTCGGGTCATCACTTGACGCGGTGCTGGCCCAGCGGCTGGCACGCCGGTTGTGTGAGTGGTGCAAGGAAGCCTATGAACCAGGCGAGAAGGAGCTCACCGGGGCGCGTTGGCCGTCCGAAGTACTCGACATCCCGACCCAGCTGTGGAAGCCCATCGGCTGTCGCTCGTGCGCCGAGACCGGGTACCGGGGTCGGCTCGCGGTGAACGAGGTGATGCCGGTCAGTGTAGTGATCGAGCGCCTCGCCGTCGATCTCGCGCCGGCCACCGAACTGGCCCGGGTCGCCCT
>JBBQFE010000406.1:0-3564 GCA_038321605.1 Mycobacteriales bacterium
TGAATCTGCTGGTAGAAGCTGCCGAGGAAGGAGCCGTCATTGCGATAAACAAGGTCGGTCAGACGGCCTGATAACCGGGAGCAGCCGGTGAACCGGGAGCAGCCGGTGGGTGAGTCCCCTGGAGTGGTGTAGGTAGGCAGGAATACCTGCCGAGCCGGGAGCGTGTCGTTCCGGAACGGATGTGGGTCACCGCAGCAGGCTCTGTGAGAACCGACCAAAGCGCTCACAGAAGAGGACTACCGCGATGACCCGCGACCAGTCTGCCCTGTTGGACTTGCTGGAGGAACTGCGCACCGCCGACGACGGGTCGGTGATGCGCCGGCTGTTGGCGCACGGGCTGCAGGAGCTGATCGAGGCCGAGGCCAGGATGGCGATCGGCGCCGGACGGCACGAGCGCACCAGTTCACGCACGACGCAGCGGAACGGCAGCCGGCTCAAGACGATTAGCACGACCGCCGGGGATGTGACCGTCGGGATCCCGAAGACCCGGACCGGCAGCTTCTTTCCGAGCCTGCTTGAGCCGCGGCGCCGGATCGACCGGGCGCTGCACGCTGGCGTCCTGCCCGCCCGCTCGGGCCTCGAGGCCAGCTGTCGTGATGATCAGTCGTGCAAGCGAGACCGCCGGACGGTATCGCGCGTTCAGGCGGGTCCAAGTCGGCTCGGGGACGCCGCGCCCATCCGTTACGACACTGCTGATGCCGTTCAGCTGCTGACGAAGTCTGGAAAGTGCTGGTCGCGAAGCGGGGTGCCGGAGGTGCAGCTGACCGAGAACGTCAACCGCGGCCGCGTCCGCAGGCCATCCTTATTCGGTGACGAGCACGCCTGCTCCGCAGAGCTCGCTGGGCCGCCGAAGGTCGCGCCGTAGCAGGTTCCGTGAGCGGGACGACGACGCGTCAGATGTGAGCCGTTCACGCGCCTAACGGTTGAGCCAGTTGAGCAATCATGGTGGTGTCGCAGACCGGCCCGTTCCTGGGCCAGCCGTACTGGCTCGTGCGCCTTTTCTTACCAGGCCAGTTCGTCGGGTGTGACCGACCTGCCTTCGCGCCCGGGCCACTGCATGCCGAAACCCGCCACCGCATCCATGAAACCCACAACGACGCTGGGTTCGGGCATGCCGTAAGAGGTGAGATCGGTGGTGGTGTGTCCGCCCTTGACCAGCGCAACGTCGTAGCCACGCACGACAGCGCTGTGCATGGTGCAGCGAACGCACTGCTCGCTCGCCGCCCCGACCAGCACCAGTTCGCCGATGTCCCGCTCGGCGAGTACGTCCTCGAGATCGGTGTCAGCGAACGCATCGCCGTACGCCTTGTCGACCCGCGGCTCGCCTTCTCTCGGGTCAAACCCGTCGACCAACTGCCAGCCGTCGCTGTCGATGGCACGGCCCTCAGCATGGTCCTGCACCCAGATGACCGGAACGTCGGCCCGCCGTGCCTCTCCTACCAAGTCTCGAATCGTCGAGGTCACGCTGTCGATCTGCCACGCGTCCCGCACCACCCCGACCTGCATGTCGATGACGAGCAGGGCGCGGTTCGGGCGGTCACCGAGAGTGGACACAGCACCCATTGAATACCCGCTCGCGACCAAAGAGCCCAGAGGGCGGCTTCGCATTGGCATCGGGTCCGTCGCCGCCGTCTCAAGAGACGACCGTCTGCTGGGACGAGCGTTCGAACTGATGGGTCTCGGTGACGACTGAGGTTCCTTCGTCCCGTTAGACCCGTCCGATTTGCATTCCCCGCTGCGCACGATGCAACGCTGGCTGGGGCAGTACCGAACTGGCGGGCTTGTCGGGTTGGCCCGGCGCCCGCGCAGTGACCGGGGTCGCCGAACGTCTCCGTCCGAGCTGGTGACGGTGATCGAAGGTCTGGCCCTGCACCGGCCGGCGCGTTCGATCGCGACCGTCAAGCGCCAGGCAGGCCGGATCGCTGCGGATCAAGGCTGGCCGATCCCGTCCTACAGTTCGGTGCGCGCCATCGTTGCCGGCCTCGACCCAGCGATGATGACCCTCGCCCACGACGGCCCGGCCGCCCTGCGAGACCAGTACGAACTGGTCTACCGGCGGCGCGCAGAGCACCCGAACGCCATGTGGCAGGCTGACCACACCGAACTCGACATCCTGATCCTCGACGAGCACGGCACACCTACCCGGCCATGGCTGAGTCTCGTGGTTGATGACCACTCTCGCGCCGTAGCGGGCTGCAGCGCGTTCCTCGGTGCGCCCTCAGCACTGAACACGTCGTTGACGCTGCGCCACCGCGATCTGGCGCAAGCCCGACCCGGCGGCCTGGCCGGTGAGCGGGATCCCCGACGTGCTCTACGTCGATCATGGCAGCGACTTCATCAGCCACCACCTCAAACAGGTCGCGGTCGACCTGCACATGCAGCTGATCCACTCGACGGTGGGACAACCCCAGGGCCGCGGCAAGATCGAGCGCCTGTTCGGCACTGTCACTACCGAACTGCTGCCACAACTGCCCGGCCAGCTCGACCACGGAAACCCAACCAGCCCGCCACGACTCACACTGACCTAGCTCGACCAGGCGCTGACCCGCTGGATCGTGGAGGACTACCACCGACGGGTCCATCCCGAGATTGGCCAGACGCCGAACGCGGCATGGCTCGGCCGGGGGTGGCTACCCCGGATGCCCGACACCCTCGAAGACCTCGACCTGCTGTTGGTGATGGTCGCCGCTCCGCGCACGGTGCACCGCGACGGCATCCACTTCCAAGGCCTGCGATATCTCGCGCCGACACTGGCGCCCTACGTCAAAGACAAGGTCACCATCCGCTACGACCCTCGCGATCTCGGGGCGGGATGCGATGGCCGAAGGTCCGCGACCTGATCCGCCAGACCGGTCAGGCCCGAACCCAGCCGCAACCAACCGACCATCGGCGTGAGCGGGCCGCGTATCCGGGTAGCGATCCATCAGCGACCGCGCGAACCCCTGCCGCCCCACTTGCGGGCCTTGTCGTTAACGACGTGCGCGATCACGGCATGGCGATCGCCGGGACCGACTCGACGTCCGCGGGCTCCGCGCCGAGAGCGAAGGCGGCGGCGGCCACGAAGGCGAGGGAGCGCTTTCCGCTCCAATACAGCGGTGGGCCACTGACCTGCTTGGTGACCGCTGCGGTCAAATCCGCTGAGGTCCACTTGCGATCGGTCACCTGCAACAGTTTCGCGGCGCTCCCTTGCTTGATAAGCGCGTATTTGCAGCCGACATCAGCTGCAGCGATCATGAAAGTGACCTCCATGGCCGCCCGTGCGAACGCGGCGCCGTAGACCCAATTCGCGGCCTGGCGGGTGTGTAACAGGGCGATGGTCGCAGGCTGATGACCCCGCAGAAGTTGACGGACTCGTCCGTAGAAATCACGCCGGGCGTCCGTGGACGCCATGTAGGGCGATACCGAGATCCGCCGCAGTTCCGAATCATCGATCAGCGTGTTCAGAGGATCGACGAGGGCAAGGTAGGCAAAGCCCGCCGCGAGATGTACCCCCAGTATCCGATTGGTCGGGGCCCACGGTCCCGACCCATCTGATGCGTCATCGGAGGTGGGTGCAGCGCGAAG
>JBBQFE010000407.1:0-3557 GCA_038321605.1 Mycobacteriales bacterium
ATCGGTCGCGGTGTAGCGGTAACCACCGGCCCCACCCCCGTGATCGGCGCTGTGATCGGCGCTGTGATCAGCGCTGGCGTCGTCGGTGCTCAGACGTGCTCCTCGATCCAGTCGGCGAACAGCTGCAGGTTCTGCAGCCACATGCCTACCGTGAACTTCAGTTGCTGCTGGCTGGTGCCGCCCTCGAAATCGAAGGCCTGCTCGGCGCACACCCCGACCAGCCCGTCATCGGGCAGCACCGTGTACGCCTTGGGGAACAACTTGCTGCGATTCCAGTCGTCCAGCACCAGTGCCAGCGTGGGACGCAGGTCGACATCGAAGCGCCGGTTCAGGTAGAGCCGGGCCTGCAGGACCTCTTCGTCCTGGCCGTAGTGGAAGAAGTAGATGCTGAACTTCTCCCACCGGATGGCCAGGTCACCGTCGTCGTCGATCACCGAGCGCAGCCCGTAGTCCTTGAGGATGCTCTGCAGCACCTTTGTGCCGGGCAGCACGGTGGGGCCCTCCCGGCGCCCGATCTGCGGGCCCTCGACGTGCCTGAACAGACCGGCCTCGCGGCGTTGATCCACCACCGACCGGGCAGCCGCACCGGCCGCGGCGGCTAGTCGGGACAGTCGGGACGGCACCCGCCCGAGATTACTCGCCGCCGTGCCGCGGCAGGCTCAGCGGGCTCAGCGGGCTCACCAGGCACAGCAAGCTCAGCGGGAGTCGCTGCCCCCGCCGCTGTTGGCGCGACCGGCTTCGAGGCGGGCGACGGGCACCCGGAACGGCGAGCACGAGACGTAGTCCAGACCGACCTCGTCGAAGAAGTGCACCGATTCGGGGTCACCGCCATGTTCGCCGCAGACCCCGAGCTTCAGGCCCGGCCGGACGGCGCGGCCACGTTCGGCACCGATCCGGACCAGTTCGCCGACCCCTTCGCGGTCCAGCGACTCGAACGGTGACACCCCGAAGATGCCCTTCTCCAGGTAATGGGAGAAGAACGCCGCCTCGACGTCGTCACGCGAGAAGCCCCAGGTGGTCTGGGTGAGGTCGTTGGTGCCGAAGGAGAAGAACTCCGCAGACTCCGCGATCTGACCGGCGGTCAGGGCCGCTCGGGGCAACTCGATCATGGTGCCCACCAGGAACTCCAGGTGCGCGCCGGTCTCTGAACGCACATCGCGTGCCACCGCGATGATGTCGTCCTTCACCGACTCGAACTCCTGCACCGCACCGACCAGCGGCACCATGATCTCGACCCGGGGAACGCCGCCGGCCTTGGTACGGGCCGCCGCCGCTTCGAGAATCGCCCGCGCCTGCATGGCGAAGAGGCCGGGAATGACCAGACCCAGGCGGACCCCCCGCAGCCCCAGCATCGGGTTCTGCTCATGCAACTTGTGGACCGCCTGCAGCATCCGCAGATCGCCCTCACGGGGCTCACCACGGGACTCGGCGACCGCAACCCGTACCGACAGCTCGGTGATGTCGGGCAGGAACTCGTGCAGCGGCGGGTCCAGCAGCCGGATCGTCACCGGCAGTCCGTCCATCGCCTCGAAGATGCCCAGGAAGTCCTCGCGTTGCAGTGGCAACAGTTCGGCCAGTTGCCGGTCACGCTCCTCGTCGGTGTCGGCCAGGATCAGCGCCTCCACCAGCGAACGGCGATTCCCCAGGAACATGTGCTCCGTGCGGCACAGCCCGATGCCCTGGGCGCCGAACCGGCGAGCCCGCGCGGAGTCCTCCTCGGTGTCGGAGTTGGCGCGTACCGACATCCGCCGGCACCCGTCGGCCACCAGCATGATGCGGTGCACCGACTTGACCAGGTCGGCGGCCTCGGGGTCGGTCAGCACCTCGTCGACGTTGTCCGGGGTCAGTTCGCCCTCGAAGTAACGGACCACCGGTGAGTCGACCACCGGTACGTCACCGAGGAACACCTCGCCGGTGGTGCCGTCGATCGAGATGACGGTGCCCTCGGGGTGCACGGTGCCGTCCTTGGTGGTGAAATGGCGGGCCTTGGTGTCGACGTTGATCGACTCGACCCCGCAGACACAGGTCTTGCCCATCCCCCGCGCCACCACCGCCGCGTGGCTGGTCTTGCCGCCGCGACTGGTGAGAATGCCCTGCGCGGCGATCATCCCGTCCAGGTCGTCGGGGTTGGTCTCCCGGCGCACCAGGATCACCTTCTCGCCGGACCGGGACCACTTGATCGCGGTGTAGGAGTCGAACACGACCTTGCCCACCGCGGCACCAGGCGAGGCGTTCATGCCTTGAGCGATCTTCTTCTTGGGTGAGGACTCGTCGAAGTGCGGGAACATCAGCTGCGCCAACTGCGCGCCGGTGACCCGCTGCAACGCCTCCTGGTCATCGATCACACCCTCGTCGACCAGTTGGGTCGCGATCCGGAACGCCGCCGCGGCCGTGCGCTTGCCGACCCGGGTCTGCAGCATCCACAGCTTGCCGCGTTCGATCGTGAACTCGATGTCGCACAGGTCGCGGTAGTGCTCCTCGAGCTGCTCCATGATCGACATCAGCTGGTCGTAGGACTTCTTGTCCAGGCCCTCGAGGTCGTGCAGCGACAGGGTATTGCGGATGCCGGCGACGACGTCCTCGCCCTGGGCGTCCTGCAGGTAATCGCCGTACACGCCCTTGGCACCCGAGGCCGGGTCCCGGGTGAACGCAACACCCGTACCGGAATCGGAGCCCAGGTTGCCGAACACCATGGAGCAGATGTTCACCGCGGTACCGAGATGCTCGGGAATCCGCTCCTGGCGGCGGTAGAGGATGGCGCGCTTGGCGTTCCAGGAGTCGAAGACCGCCCGGACCGCGAGGTCCATCTGCTCGCGGGGTTCCTGCGGGAACTCCCGGCCCGCCTGATCGACCACCACCTGCTTGTAGATCTCGACCAGTTTGCGCAGGTCCTCGGCGTCCAGATCGAGATCGTTCTCGGTGCCCTTGGCGGTCTTGGCCGAGTCCAGGGCGTCCTCGAAGTGCTTGCCGTCGATGTCCAGCACGGTCTTGCCGAACATCTGGATCAGGCGCCGGTACGAGTCGAAGGCGAACCGCTCATTGCCGGCCTGCGCCGCCAGACCCCGCACCGACTGGTCGTTCAGGCCGATGTTGAGCACCGTCTCCATCATGCCGGGCATCGAGAACTTCGCTCCCGAACGCACCGAGACCAGTAACGGATCATCGGACTGGCCGAGCTTCTTGCCCATCTTCTTCTCGAGGGCGCGCAGGTGCTCGTCGACCTCGGCCGCCATCTCGACGGGTTCACGGCCGCTGGACAGAAACGCCTTGCAGGCCTCGCTGGTGATCGTGAACCCTGGTGGAACAGGCAGGCCCATGTTGGTCATCTCGGCCAGGTTCGCACCCTTGCCACCGAGCAGATCCTTCAGATCCTTGTTGCCTTCGGAAAAGTCATAGACGAACTTCGTCATCGCACGCACCGCCGGGTTTCGATCGAGAAACGAGTTCGCACGAGCCTAGGGTAGGTAAACCCTTACGGGCCTGGTCGGAACCTCAATACCGCCCCCCTTTGAGTGCAACGCCACACCCCCCACCCCCACCCCATCCGGCATTGTGCG
>JBBQFE010000408.1:0-3545 GCA_038321605.1 Mycobacteriales bacterium
GGCATCCTGCGCGGCATCCACCTCGTGTCGCCCGCGCTTGCCGAGACCGGACGGCCGCGCGCCCAGGTGCTGGCCTCGGGGGTCGGCGTGCCGTGGGCGCTCCGGGCTCAGGAGCTGCTCGGCCAGGAATGGGGCGTCGACATCGATGTCTGGTCGGTGACGTCGTGGAACGAGCTACGCCGCGACGCGCTACTGGCCGATGAGCACAACTTTCTCAACCCCGGCGATGAGGCCAAGGTGCCTTACGTGACCAGCAAGCTCGCCGGCGCTGAGGGGCCCGTGGTGGCGGTGTCTGACTACATGCGCGCGGTTCCGGATCAGATCGCGCAATGGGTGCCCGGCGACTGGTCCTCTTTGGGCGCCGACGGATTCGGTTTCGCCGACACCCGCGGGGCCGCCCGTCGGTTCTTCCACATCGACGCGGAATCGGTCGTCGTGAACGTGCTCGGCCAGCTGGCCAAGCGCGGCGAGATCAAGCCCGAGTTGCCCCTCGAAGCATTGGAGAAGTACCGGCTGCACGATGTCGGCGCCGCCGATGCCGGTTCAGCTGCTGGCGACAGCTGAACCGGCCGGGTTGCGGGTTGCTCAGTAGCGGGCGCCCGCGACCTGTGAAGCCAGCGGGTCGAGGTCGGCGAGATCCTGCTCGGTCAGTACGACGTCCAGCGCGGCGACGTTCTGTTCGAGCCACGTGACGCGCTTCGTCCCCGGGATCGGCGCCAGTTCCACGCCGAGCCGAGGGGACTGTGCGTAAACCCAGGCAAGGGCAACCTGCGAAGCCGTGACACCGCGCCGGTCTGCGACTGCCTGGACAGCCCCGACGATCGCCTGGTTGCTCCGGCCCGCCTCGCCGGTGAACCGCGGGTTGACGCCGCGGAAGTCCTTTGCCCCCAGGGTGGAAACGTCGACCGTCCCGGTCAGAAAACCCCGTCCGAGCGGCGAGTACGGCACCAGCCCGATACCGAGTTCCGCCAGCACCGGAGTCACCTGCTCGACGTCGCGGGTCCACAGGGAGTACTCGCTCTGCACCGCGGTGATCGGGTGTACCGCGTGCGCGCGGCGGAGTAGGTCGCCGTCCACCTCGGACAGCCCGAGGTAGCGCACCTTGCCCTCAGCGACCAGCTCGGCCATCGCCCCGACCGTCTCCTCGATCTCGGCATTCTGCGGCGGGCGGTGCAGGTAGTACAGATCGATGTGATCGGTTCCCAGCCGCAGCAGGGACGATTCGGCCGACCGCTTGACGTAGCCGGCATCGCCGCGGATCGTCCTGGCCTGGTCACCGCCGCTGCGGTCGATGCCGAACTTGGTGGCCAGCACCACGCCATCACGCCGGTCGTGCAGTGCTCGCCCGACGAGTACCTCGTTGTGACCAGCGCCGTAGACGTCGGCCGTGTCGATGAGCGTGACGCCCAGGTCGAGGGCGCGATGAATGGTCGCGATCGAGGTGTCCCAGTCCGCGGCGCCGTACCACTCGCTCATGCCCATGCAGCCGAGTCCCTGCTGCGATACCTCGAGCGCGCCGAGATGCACTGTCTTCACTGTCAGCTCCTGTCCGCGGCCGCGCCGCGATGGTGGATTGATCGGAGGATCTTGCAGGTCAGGACACCCGTGAGGTCAGGGTGACCGCCACGCCGGTGAGCAGGTCGCCCAGCGGGGCGTCGATACGAACAGCGGCCAACGGATCCCCGCGCGTCGCGCCCTGGTTGGCGATGATCACCGGAGTCGACTCAGTGGCGGCGCGGCGGACGAAGCGGAAGCCGGACGCCACGGTCAGCGAGGAACCGAGCACGAGCAGCAGACCGCTTTCGGCCACCAGCCGGTAGCAGGCCGCCACCCGGTCGGCAGGCACGTTCTCGCCGAAGAACACCACGTCCGGCTTCAACGGACCGCCGCCGCAGCTGAGACAGTCGACCACGGTGAAGTCAGCCACCAGCCGCTCGTCGAGATCGACGTCGCCGTCGGGTTTGGCGCCGCCGCCTGAACTGAAGCGTCCCAACCAGCTCAGGTTCGCGTTGTTGAGCCTCTCGTCCAACTCTGCCCGTGGGCTCACCGCGCGACAGTTCAGGCAGACGACACGATCCAACGCGCCATGCAGCTCGATGACGGCGTCGGCACCGGCCGCCTGATGAAGCCCGTCCACGTTCTGCGTGATCAGCCCACGCAGCAGACCCGACTGCTGCAACCGGGCAACCGTACGATGCCCGGCATTGGGTGTCGCCCGCGCGATCGCTCGCCAGCCGAGGTGGCTGCGCGCCCAGTAACGCTGTCGCGCCTCGGGGCTTGCCACGAACTCCTGATAGGTCATCGGAGTGGCGGGCCGGGCCCGACCGCTCGGACCGCGGTAGTCCGGGATTCCGGATTCGGTGGAGATACCGGCACCGGACAACACCAGAGTGCCGAGTGGGCCTGCGGTGGCGAGGGCGTCGACGAGTACGGCGATGCCCTCGTCGAGGTCATAGATCTCCCGGGCCACCACTCGACAGTACGACGACCGGCTCGGCGGGTCGGCACCGCACGCCTCACTGCATCAGGTCGCGATGCATCTCCCAGACCAGGACCTCCGCGTCAGCCACCGCGGTGACGCGCTGCCCGTCGCAGCCGATGATCCGAACCGCGTCGCCGGCCCGCACCAGCTCCGTCCCGGCGGATCCCGCCGGCGACGCCAACCCTTCGACCCGGACGGCTCCGCGCGCAACGAACAGATGGACGAACGGCGCCGCAGGCAGCTGTACCCACCCGCCCGCGCCGAGCCGCCCGATCGACAACCCCGCGTCACGCTGGTTGATCAGCAGCGCGGTGTCAGCCGCGTGGCCAGGCAGCCCTGACGCGATCGGCACCAACCCGCCGCCGTCCAGCCGCTCGGCCACATCGACCTGTTGATAGGACGGCACCACACCCGACTCGTCCGGGCTCACCCACATCTGCACCAGGTGCACCCGCTCCCCCGGCTCGGCGAACTCCGAGTGCAGCACACCGGATCCTGCGCTCATCCGCTGCGCGAGGCCCGGGTAGATCAGCCCACTGGCGCCTGATGAATCTTCATGCCGCACAACCCCGGACAGCACCCACGTGACGATCTCGAGGTCCCGGTGCGGGTGGGTCGCAAACCCGGATCCCGGCGCGACGAGATCGTCGTTGCTGGCCAGCAGCAGCCCGAAGTGGGTGTTGTCCGGGTCGTAGGCATGCCCGAACGAGAACGAGTGGGCCGAGGTCAGCCAGTCGGTACGGGTGTTCGCCCGGTCACCAGCACGCCGAAGCTCGACACTCGTCACCGGAACCACGATATTCGCCGGGCGCAGCGGCTGCTGCCGCGCGCTCCCTGGTCGATCCCGCCCCGGTCGCTAGGCTGACCGGCGTGAGGGCCAAGGTGACACCCGGTGCCGCCACGATCCGTCGGATCGAGCAGTCCTCGGGAAAGCTCGCCACCCGCAGCGTGGCCAGGATGGACGAGGAACTCGCGTGGTTCCGTCGGCTGCCCGCCGATCAGCGCTCGTGGGTGACCCTGGTGGCTCAGGCCGGTATCGCGTCCTTCGTGGAATGGCTGCGAT
>JBBQFE010000409.1:0-3543 GCA_038321605.1 Mycobacteriales bacterium
AGCGTCCCGTGAAACATGTTGAAGACCATGAGCCACAGAGCGGCGGCCTTGGCTCCTCCGCCAAGCAGCGGGGCGAAGGTCGGGCCCAGGGCGGTCGACAGGTCGCCCATCAGGGCCTGCGGGCCGAGAGCGCCGAGCCACACGACCGGCAGCACGACGAAGTAGAGCGAGGCGATGCCCGCGGAGGCGAAGATCGCGCGGGGCACCTCGCGCTCGTGGTTGCGCGTCTCGCCCACGTGGCACGTCGCGGCCTCGAAGGCCGGAGCAGCGAACCCGATCAGGTACAGCCCCGCCATGGCGCTGGTGACCACGCCGAACGTGCCGTGGAAGGGCAGGGTCAGGTGGAAGGTCGTGGCCCGCTGCCAGTCCACCTTGCCGGTGACCACGGGGACGATCGCGGACACGAGCGCCAAGGCAGCTGACACGGAGGCGACCGTCACGGCCAGCCGCGTGACCCACCTGACCCCACACAGGTTGATGACCGTGAACAGCACGACGATGGTCGAGGCGATGATCTTCACGCTGACCATCGGGAGAAACCACTGCTGGACCGCGGACGCCGAGAGGATCGCCGTCAGGCCGCAGGTCGGGACCCAACCCCACCAGTAGCAGGTGCCTGTGAGGTTCGCCAGGACCGGGCTGTACGGGCGGAACGCCTCCGAGCAGGTCGCGGCGATTCCCCCGACCCGGTCCGGCCACATCATGACCAGCTCGGTCCAGCCCGGGACCGCCATCCACGACAGGACCAGCCCGACGGCCAGCAGCGGCAGCGCGGCGGTGCCCTGCGCCGCCAGCAGCGCGCCGAGCAGGAACAGGCTCTGGTTGCTCCCGCCCATAGCCAGCGCGGTCGTGCCCACCCACCCGATCGAGCGCGTGTTGAGCGTCAGTCTGGCTGAGGATCTGTAGGTGGTTCTGCGTCGTTGACGGTGATGACGGTGTTGAGGGCAACTCTTCGGGGTTGCCCTTCTTCGTTGGCGACCAGAGCGTGACGATGTCCTGGAAACGCAGCGGCCCTCCCTAGTCCTTGGCCGGATGGGAGGGCTGCCGCTTGGTGCTTGGAGGCACCCGTTGTTGATGGTAGGTACCGACCCGCTGGAGGTCGACCGGTTGCTGCTTGAGGGTCTGCTGGCTTGCCCTGGTTGTGAACAGGAGCTGCGCCCGTGGGGCTGGGCCCGGTCGCGGAGCGTCCGGGAACTGGCCGAGGTGGTCGTGGTTCGTCCTCGCCGTTCGCTCTGTTCGGGCTGCGCAGGCACGCACGTGCTGCTGCCTGAGCAGCTGCTTTCTCGGCGAGCAGACACTGCGGTCGTGATCGGTGCGGCCCTGACGGCCAAGGCCACCGGGGCAGGGCACCGTTCGATCGCGCAGTTGCTGGGCCGGCCGCCGAGCACGGTACGGGCCTGGCTGCGGCGGTTCGCCTCCCGGGCTGAGAGTTTGCGGGTGCTGTTCACCGGGCTGCTGTTCTTGCTGGACCCGGAGGCTGATGGGCCGCGGCCGGTGGGGTCGTTGTTCGCCGACGCGGTCGAGTCCGTGGGGCTGGCCGCTGCGGCGGCTGTCCGGTTGTTCGGGCCCCGTCCGGCGTGGCAGTTCGCGTCCGCGGCGAGCGGCGGGTTGCTGCTGGGCCCGGTCACTGCGGCTGGCCTGGCTGGCAACACGGACTGACCTCTGGGCAGCCTCGGGAAGTGCCGACAGCCTTCGCTTGGCAGATCACGCCGTGATCGCCGAGGAAGGAGAAGCCCTGATGGGCAACGGAACACCAGGACCCGAGGGAACAAGGCAGGAGGGCGGTGACCGCCCCGCGGGTGGGGGTGGCCCGGCGGAGCGGGCTACCCGAGCCCGAGATATCGCGCTGTTTCGGTATGCCGTTATTCGGGAGGCCGCCGATGAGGGGCTGTCGACCAAGCAGCGCGGCCGGCTGGTCCGGGAGCTCGCCCAGACCGAGCACACTGGCCCGTTCGGGCAGCGGGTCCGTATCTCGCGGGTCACGCTGGATCGGTGGATCTTGACGTGGCGGCGCGGCGGGTTCGAGGCGCTGCTGCCCTCGGCGCGTTCGTGTGAGCCGCGGACCGACCCGGCGGTGCTGGAGTTGGGGGCGGCGTTGAAGCGGGAGGTCCCGGCCCGCACTGCTGCGCAGGTCAGCGCGATCCTGCGGGTCTGCGCCGGCCCTGCTGGCTCCGCACCGTCGGCACGGACCCTTCAGCGGCACTTCGTCCGGTTGGAGCTCAACACCCGCCCTGATGGGTTGCCGCCGCGGGCGTTCGGTCGGTTCGAGGCTGCCGCCCCTAACGAGCGGTGGACCGGCGATGCCCTCCACGGGCCGGTGATCGCTGGCCGCAAAACGTACTTGTTCGCCTTCATCGATGATCACAGCAGAGCCCTCGTTGGCTACCGCTGGGGTCACAGCGAGGACACCCTGCGGCTTGAGAAGGCGCTCCGTGCAGGCCTGGCCTCGCGGGGCGTCCCGAAGGTCCTCTATCTCGATAACGGCGCCGCTATGGTCAGTTCGCAGTTGCTGCGGGCCTTGGCGGTGCTGGGGATCCGGATGATCCACAGCCGCCCCGGCCAGCCAGCTGGGAGGGGCAAGATCGAGCGGGTCTTTCGGACTGTCCGGGACCAGTTCCTGGTCGAGTTGTCCGACCCGCAGGCCCTCGCGAACGTGACCAGCCTCGCGATGTTGAACGAGTTGTTCACCGGCTGGGTCGAGAGCGTCTACCACCAGCGCGTCCACACCGAGACCACCCAGAAGCCACTGGAACGGTTCCTGGCTCCAGGGCCGCCGGCGTTGCCTGCCGCCGCACTGCTGCGGGAGGCGTTCTTGTGGTCTGAGCACCGTCGGGTCAGCAAGACCGCGACCCTGAGCCTGCACGGCAACAGCTACGAGGTCGACACCGCCCTGGTCGGCCGTCAGGTCGAGGTGGTGTTCGACCCGCTGGACCTCACCAGCTTGGAGGTCCGCTACCTGGGCCGGTCGATGGGTCTGGCGGTCCCGCACCGGATCGGTCGTCACATCCATCCGCAAGCCCGCCCGGACCTACCTCCTGCGCCCGCAGCCAAGACCGGCGTCGACTACCTCGCCCTGATCGCCCAGCAGCACCGCGCGCAGATCGCCGACCAGATCAACTACCGAGGCATGCTGCCCGCCACCGAACCGGCCACCGGAGCCGCCCAACCGCAGCCCGACCCCGACCATGAACTCGAGGCCGAACTGGCCTCCTTCGCGCTGCTGAGCAACCGATCAGCGAGCGGACCGGTGAACACCGAGATCCCCGGCCAACTTGACCTCACCGACCTCACCGACCTCACCGACCTCACCGACCTCACCGACGCCAGCACCAGCGAGGGACAGCGATGATCGAGAACCTGCAGGCTCACTACCTATTGACTGAACTAACTGGTGCATCGTTGCAGGTCAGAGGGGGTGTGTCGCGACAGTCCTTGGCGGCTTCCTACTGTTAGACATCGCCGCATGCAGAACGAGCTGGAGTCCACGAGCGACCGCGCGTTGACGCTGGTGCCGCAGGTCGGGCGACTGGTGGACACCGGTGA
>JBBQFE010000410.1:0-3538 GCA_038321605.1 Mycobacteriales bacterium
CGGACGGGATGTTGGAGAACAGCACCTTGCCCCCGCTGGCACCCTGGGTGAATCCCTGCAGGACGATTCCCACGCCCAACGTGGCGATGAATGAGCTGATCCCGACCCGCTGGGTGAGCAGCCCGTTACAGAGACCGATGACCCCGCCGACCAGGATCATCACCGGAATCACCACCAGCGCGCCATAGCCATGGCCGGCCAGGAAGGCTCCCAGCACAGCGAGGAAGCCGATCATGTAGCCCACCGAAAGGTCGAACTCGCCCACGATCAGGGGGAACATCACGCCGAAGGTCATCAGTGCCGTGATCGCCTGAACGATCAGGACGTTCTGCAGGTTGCGAAGGGTGAAGAAGGCATCGGTGCTCAGCGAGAAGACGATGATCAGCAGTAGCAGGATGAGGACGGTGCCGTAGCTACGTCCCCCGGCCAGCACCACCCGAAGCAGCGGTGACCGCGGAGCGGCGGCATCCGGTGCTGGTCCACGGGTGGGCTCGGTCTCGACACTCATTGATAACTCCACTCGATGACGGATTCCAGCGCCAGGTCGGGGCCGCTGAGTTCGGTGATGATGTCCCCGTCCCGCAGCACGAGGACGCGGTTGCAGATGCGGACGAGTTGTTCGGGTTCGGTGGAGAAGAACAGCACGCAGACGCCACGCCTGGCGGCGTCCTCCACCGCCTCGAAGATGGTTTCGCGGGCGCCCGGATCCACGCCGTAGGTGGGATCGTCGAGAACCAGCACGGACGGTCGAAGCAGGAGCCACTTACCCAGCAGCACCTTTTGTTGGTTGCCGCCGGACAGGGTCCCGAAGAGGTTCTCCGGCTTCGGTGGTCGGACGTCGAAGGCCTTGATGACGCTGCCCACCACGCGGTCTCGCAGCGACGGCTTGTGCCAGTAGTCGCCGAGAGCCGGCAGCACGACGTTTTCGTTCACCGACAGCGAGGCAACGCCACCGGCGCGCAGTCGGTCTGCGGGGATGGCGGTGAGTCCTGCTTCGATCATCGACCGGGGCTGCCCACCCTTGCGCAGGATCCGGTCGCCGATCTGGACGTGGCCACCGAGCCAGCGGTCGTCTCCCGACAACAGCCGTGGCAACTCCTCCACCCCGCTGCCACGCAACCCGGCGAAGCCCACGATCTCACCGGGTCGCGCCGAGAAGGAACAGCTGCGTAACTGGCTGCCCACCAGGTCCTGCACGCGGATCGCCTCGCCTGACCCGGTCTGTGCGGGTCGCACCCCCACCGGTTGATCGGGGGCGGCATTCCACAGCGCGGTGAGGCGGTCCGGTGACGAGTCGACCTTGACGACCGACGGAGCAGAAACCTCTGCGGTGGGGCCGATCATCTCTGCCACCAACTCGGCGGTCGCACGACGCGGACCGCCTGCTTCGCGGTAGACCACCTGCCCCGCTCGGAGCACCGTGATGTCGTCGGCGACCCGGAGTTCGCCGAGGCGATGGGTCACCATCACCACTGCCACGCCCATGTCAGCCACCGCGCGTAGCCGATCGAGGTGCCGTCCGGTTTCGGACTCGTGGATCGCGGCCGTCACCTCGTCGACGATCAGCAGCCGGACCGGCGGGCCGGCGGCGTCGGTCTCGAACAGGTCGCCGACGACAATCGCCAGCGCCAGCCCGGCACGGTCAGCGGGCTGAACGGTATTGCACTGCTGCGCCGCACTGATGGGAACGTCCATCCGGTCCAGCAATTGCTGAACCTGACGCCGCAGGCGCCGCCACGCTATCGGTCCGAGCGCCTTGGCGTTGAACCCGCGAAAGATCGCCACTGCCTCGGTGACACTGAGCGTGTCGATCAGCGGGGCTTCCTGGTGAACCACCCGAACGCCCCGCTCGGCCGCCCCGGCCGGCGAGCCCATGCCCGCCAGTCGGGTCGACTCGAACAACAGGGCTCCGGCGTCCGGGGTGTAGACCCCGGACATGATCTTCACCAGGGTCGATTTGCCGCTGCCGTTTGCCCCTAGCAGCGCATGGATCTGGCCGGGAATGAGGTCAAAGCTGACCTCATCGAGCGCTACCAGATCCCCGAATCGCTTGCTGACGCGATCCAGTGAGAGGGTCGGCGACCGCTGAAGATCTACCGGAGCCATCACGCTCAGCCCTTCCAGAGGGCGGTGAACTTGCTCTGGTAGTCATACGGTGCCGTCCAGCTGCCCTTGCTGCTCGGCAGATTCGTCTTGTCCAGCACCTGGAACGGCAGTCCCTCGCCGGCCGGCTCGATCAGCGCCTGCTTGTTGAGCAGACGGATCGACTGGTCGACGATCGCAAAGCCCATGTAGGTGTTGTCGTACGCGGCGTCCGCCGCCTGCACCTGACCGGCCTTCACGAACTGCAGGTTCTGGTCGTTGCCCAGGGCGCTGACGATCTTGATGTTCTTGCCCAGCCCCGCGGTCTGCAGTGCCTGGACCTGCGCCGCCGCCGGCGGGTCGAAGGCCGAGTACAGGTAGTCGACGTCGGGGTGCGTCCGCACGTAGTTCACCGTCTGCGGGCCGAGGGTCGCGGCGATCTGCGTCGCGGTGAAGTACATGACGTCGGAGGACTTACAGGTGGTGCACTGCTTCAAGGCCGGCACGATGCCGCTCTCCTGGGCATTGATCGAGTCGAATTCCTTGTCACCGAAGACTCCGACATTCGCCTTGCCCTTGGAGTCGGCGACGATCCAGTTCGCCAGGTGTTCACCGAGGCTCTTGTAGTCCGGCGAGACGTCGAAAGCGGGCCAGATCTGACCGGCCGGCGGGGTGACGGGGGCGTTCGGTGTGCTGAGACCCGAGGATCCCGACACGATCAGGGCGCCCGCGTTCTTGGCCGCCTGCAGACCGGTCTGCACCGCACTCGGGGTGATGGCGATCAACGCGATGACCTTCGCACCCCAGGACACGGCATTCAGGATCTGGGCGTTCTGGCTGGTCGGCGTTCCGCCGCCATCGAAGGTCCGCTCCTCCCAGCCGATCGTGGAGGCAGCCTTGGCGATTCCCTCAGCCGGAATGACGCAGCCCTCGAGGATGCTGTAGCAGGTGATCGCAGCGATCTTGATTCCTGCCGGTGCCTTGGCCGGCGTGGTCGGCCCCGAGAAGCTGCTGGGAACCATCTCGCGGGCCGTGTTCATCAAGGCGGTGTAGTCGGTCCCGCCACTTGCTGAGCCCCCACCGCCACCTCCGCTGGAAGCTTTGTTGCTTGAACTGCAGGCCGTGAGAGCCAACAGGGCCACCAGCGCTGCTGCGCCGACGCGGCCACGATACTTTCGGGTCACCGGGTTTCTCCTTTTGCTGGGCGGATGAATGTTCGTGGTGCAGCAGTGCTCAGGCACTGGCACCGCGGTCTGGAAGGGTGATGACGTCTCCTGGCAGAGGGTCGCTACCCACTGCGGGAATCCGAGGAAAGCCCGAGTCCTGGTACTTCGCGATGTTCGGGTCGTGGTTCATGAAGACGAGATCCGCACTGGTACGGATTCGCTCGAGCGAGGCGAAGCCTTCCTCGATCGAGGTTGCCCCGCCGGGTGGCGACGGGCGCCAGAAGCTTTCG
>JBBQFE010000411.1:0-3537 GCA_038321605.1 Mycobacteriales bacterium
GGGTCTTCGGCTACTCCGACGAAGAGGGCACCGAGGCCGAGACCTTCGCGTCCAAGATCCACCCGGACGTGATCGCCGAACGGGTCGAGCGGGTGACCAGCCTGGCCAACGAGCTGATCAACCAGCGCGCCGAGGACCGCATCGGCGACCTGGTCGAGGTGCTAGTCGAGGAGATCGGCCAAGACGGCACGGTGGTCGGCCGTGCTGCCCATCAGGCGCCTGACACCGACGGCTGCGTGAACCTGACGGGTGCGGTGGTGGGACTGCAACGCGGCGATCTGGTGCTGGCAGATGTGATCGACAACGACGGCGCGGACCTCATTGCCGAAGTCAGGTCCGGATCCGTGCGATGACCCATCTGGAGCCGCGCGCGGATCCGCTGGGCGATCCCGTCGCCCAGGTGTCGATCTGGAACATCGCCAACGCTCTGACGGTGCTCCGCCTCGTCCTCGTGCCCTTCTTTGCCGCCGCGCTGTTTCGGGAACACGGCCATTCCGGCGCGTGGCGTGGCGTGGCGTGCGTGATCTTCGCCTTCGCCAGCCTGACCGATCTCGTCGACGGCGATCTGGCCCGCAAACGCGGTTTGATCACCGAGTTCGGCAAACTGGCCGATCCCATCGCCGACAAGGCGCTCATCGGGACGGCGCTGGTGGGCCTGTCGATGCTCGGCGACCTGCCGTGGTGGATCACCGTGGTGATCCTGGTCCGGGAGGTGGGCGTGACGCTGCTGAGGTTCTGGGTCATCCGGCACGGGGTCATTCCGGCCAGTCGCGGCGGTAAATTGAAGACCCTCGTGCAGGCGTGGGCGATCGGGTTGCTGGTACTGCCGCTGTCCGGCGTCTGGCACAACGTTGCCGTCGTGGTGATGGCGGTGGCAGTGCTGCTGACCGTGGTCACCGGGGTGGACTACGTCGCGCGGGCGTTCAGTGTGCGACGCCAGTCACGCAGCAACTGAGGAACTGCCACGGGGTGCATCGAAACCGCCCCGTAACCGCAGCGGCCCGCCACGGAACACGGCAGGAGTATGAAGCGTTGCAGCAGAAGATGTCAGAGTGCGGGCAGGCGGCACAGCAGGTGGGTCGACGTTCGCTGAGGGCGAACTGCGACCGACAAGCGGGTAGTCGGTGGGCGCGGCTACTCTGGCATCAGGGCAACGAGCAGCTCGACACCGCGGTGTCGTCGGCTGTCAGATTCGAAAGGGGTATCGCTATGGCCGTGTTACGCCATGTCGTGGGCGAGACCCTGCGCGCCGTGCGCCTGCGTCAACGTCGCACTCTGCGAGAGGTCTCCGCTGCAGCCCGGGTGAGCCTGGGCTACCTGTCGGAGATCGAACGGGGTCACAAGGAACCGTCCTCGGAGCTCCTCGCTGCAATCTGCGAGGCGCTGGATGTACCGCTGTCCGAGGTCTTCATGACCGTGTCGGACTCCCTGCGGCGCCAAGAGCGAATGGCTGACCGTGCGATGGTCATCGGCGCGCGTACCGGTGGACCGGTGCTGACTCCAGCCGGACACCGCGATGCGGACGGTCCGCAGGTCAGGTCGTTTCCGACCGTCGCTGCCTGAGGCGGCCAAGTCTCAAGTCTGCATCGAGACTAGTGGCGTGTCCGGAGTGCAAGTCCCGGAGCGAGGCACGCACAGCGCCTAACTTCGAATCATGAACGCGATCCCGTCGCATCGCCACGACCTCCTCGATGACGTGCTGTTTCGTCCCACTACCGACGGTGTCGCGCCCGCGGCGGTCCACGCCAATGCGCGTCGGTTGGGTCAGGACCCGACTGGTGCCCCGGCGCTCCGTGAGTCGGTCGCCGGGCGCAGCCGAGCCGCAATCCTGCTCGGCGCGGGGCGGGCCCTTCAGGCCAGTGGCAGCCGGTTCTCCATGTCGCAGGTCGCCGCGGCCGCAGGCGTGGCGAAGGCGACGCTGTACAACCATTTCCGTACCCGGGAGGACGTACTCGACTCGCTCCTGATCCAGGAGATCGACCGAATGATCGTTGCTGTGTCTCACCTGGAGCTGAGCGCCGCGCTCACCCGAGCCGCGACCGCCGTCTCAGAGCATCCGCTGCTCGAAGCGCTGGGAGCGCACGACATGCAGAGCCTTGCCGAGCTGGGCCGGGTCGATGTGCGCACCGCGGGCTGGGCCCGAGTGGCAGAGGCAACGGACGTACTTCTCAGGAGAGCGGGTCGCGGGGGCACTCCCACGGTATTGAGGTGGTTGTCCTCCTTCGTCGTCGCACCCGCGGACGAGGACGATATCCGTGCCGACGTCGACATCCTCGTTCATGGGTTGCCGCGGCTACGAGCGGTCAGCGGGTAGCTCGACTCCTTCACCCAGCCGACGCCCATAGGGCAGACTGGAACCATCAGCCGCGGCGTCAGGGAACCCCGGGCGCCGCTGCCGAGTTGAGCTAGTTCGAGTTGATGTAAACACTGTGACAGCGGAAAGGTCGTAGAGACGCATGGCTAACGGATTCGTCAAGGGGTGGAAATACATCTCTGCCTGGTTCGGCGCCAAGGTTGATGAGAAGGCCGATCCGAAGATTCAGATTCAGCAGGCCATCGAGGATGCCCAGCGGCAGCACGAGGGCCTCACCCGCCAGGCCGCGAGCGTGATCGGCAATCAACACCAGCTCGAGTTGAAGCTGGACCGCCAGCTGGGCCAGATCGAGCAGTTGCAGGCGCAGGCTCGCCAGGCGCTGGTACTGGCCGATAAGGCTCGTGCCGAGGGCGACGAGACGAAAGCTGCCGACTTCGAGCAGACCGCAGGCGTGCTGGCCAACCAGTTGGTCACCGCCGAGGCGTCGGTCGGGGACCTCAAGCAGTTGCACGACCAGTCCATCGGTGCCGCGCAACAGGCACGGCAGGCCGTGCAGGACAACGCGATGTTGTTGCAGGAGAAGCTTGCCGAGCGCACCAAGCTGCTCAGCCAGCTGGAACAGGCGAAGATGCAGGAGCAGGTATCTGCCTCGCTGAACCAGATGAGCGAGCTCGCGGCTCCCCGCAACACGCCTTCTCTCGAAGAGGTCCGTGACAAGATCGAGAAGCGCTACACCAACGCGCTCGGGCAGGCCGATCTGGCGTCCAACTCGGTGCAGGGCCGGATGCTCGAGGTGAAGAAGGCGACCAACAACATGGCCGCACAGTCCCGTCTCGATGAGATCCGGGCATCGATGGGCGGCGGCACCAAGGCTGTCGGCACCAATCAGCAGCCTGCCCTCGGCGCTACGTCCGCCCCCGCGGCCCCCGCCGACCAACCTGCCAGTCAGCACGCCGACCCCCAGAACTAGCCTCGGCGTAGCGTTCCGCTGCCACCTGCTGGCAGCGGGGACAGAAGTAGAGCACGCGCTCCACCGAGGCGTCGCCCTGTTCGGACTGCACCACTGGTCCGCTGCAACGTCTGCAGGCCCGCCCGCGCCTGCCGTACACGTAGTACTGCTGTCCTGCCTGGATCCATCCGGTCGTGGACCGTCGCGTCCGGTTGCAATTGGCTTTCAGAAGCCGGACGGCGTCGCTGAGCAGCGCCGTCGGATCGGGCACCGA
>JBBQFE010000412.1:0-3526 GCA_038321605.1 Mycobacteriales bacterium
TGATCACCTGGGTCAGACCACGGTTGCGGGTCGGTCACCACGCCATGATGACCCGGATCGGACGTCGGGCGCGCGGAGGGAGTCCTGCGGCTGCGTTCCGGGCCTGCGACCCGGCGATGGTGGGCTCTCGGTGCGCCCGGACCGGAGCCGCTGCCGCCAACGTGGATCAGTGGTCTGAAAGAATGTTCTGGTGCTGCGTTGGATGACCGCCGGAGAGTCGCACGGCCCTGCCCTGGTTGCGATGATCGAGGGGCTGCCGGCCGGTGTTCGGATCACCACGACCGAGATCGGGCAGGAACTCGCTCGTCGTCGGCTCGGTTACGGCCGCGGGGCGCGGATGAAGTTCGAGCAGGACGAGGTGGAGCTCACCGCCGGGGTCCGGCACGGCCTGACCCAGGGTGGCCCGATCGCGATCCGGGTCGGCAACACGGAGTGGCCGAAGTGGCAGACAGTGATGGCCGCCGACCCGGTCGATGCCGATCTGCTCGCCGCGCAGGCCCGCAACGCGCCGTTGACCCGCCCCCGTCCCGGACATGCAGACCTGGTCGGCATGCAGAAGTACGACCTGGACGACGCCCGACCGATCCTGGAACGTGCAAGTGCCCGCGAGACCGCCGCGCGGGTGGCGTTGGGCGCGGTCGCCAGGAATTTCCTGCGACAGACGATCGGCGCCGAGATCCTGTCCCACGTGACGGAGATCGGAGCGGTGGCCGCGCCGCCGTCGACACTCCCGGCTCCCGGCGACGAGGCGCGGATCGATGCTTCTGAGGTGCGGTGCCTGGACGAGGCAGCGAGTGCTGCGATGGTCGCCCACATCGATGACACCAAGCGCGCCGGGGACACCCTCGGCGGCGTGGTCGAGGTGGTGGCCTACCACCTGCCCCCCGGACTCGGATCGCACATCCAGTGGGACCGCCGGCTGGATTCCCGATTGGCTGCGGCGTTGATGGGAATCCAGGCCATCAAGGGCGTCGAGGTGGGCGACGGCTTCACTCTCGCACGCACCCCCGGCTCCCAGGCGCACGACGAGATCGAGCGGGACGCCGCTGGTGTCATCAAGCGGCGAACGCATCGCGGTGGCGGCACCGAGGGCGGCATGTCCACCGGAGAGGTCTTGCGGGTCAGGGCGGCGATGAAACCTATCTCGACCGTGCCGCGCGCTCTTGCGACGATCGACACCGCGACCGGAGAGGCCGCCGTCGCCATCAATCAGCGTTCGGATGTGTGTGCGGTTCCTGCCGCCGGTGTGGTGGCCGAGGCTATGGTCGCTCTCGTCCTCGCCGAAGCGGTGCTCGAGAAGTTCGGCGGCGACGCGGTCACCGAGACGGCTCGCAACGTCGCGACGTACCTGGCCAGGTTGGCCGAGCGTGACCTGGGTTCGGGGGATTCCTTCTGATGGCCGTACGCCTCGTGATCATCGGCCTGCCCGGTTCCGGCAAGACCACCGTCGGAGCGGCGGTGGCGGCGCTCGCCGGAGTGCCGTTCCTGGACTCCGATGATCTCGTCCACGACATGACCGGACGGACCGCCGGTGACATCATCGCCGCCGACGGTGAGGCAGCTTTTCGGCTCCTGGAGGCGACGGCGATCGCGGACACCCTGGTCGATTTCGACGGCGTGCTGGCCCTGGGCGGGGGTGCGGTCACCACCGAGTCCGTACGGGCCGAGCTGCGCGATGCCGGCGTGCCGGTGGTCCTGCTCACGGCGGATCGGCCGGAGCTGGTGTCGCGGATCGGCCACACCCGTCATCGCCCGCTGCTGGCCGGAGATACCGCGGGCCGGCTCGCCCAGCTGGACTCCGAACGGGCGGCGTTCTACGCAGCGGTGGCGACCACGTCGATCGACACCACCGCGCTGACGCCTTCGGCGGTCGCCGAACAGCTGCTGGCCATGCTCGGCGGGGAGCAACGATGACGGATTCGGTGCGGATCACCGTGTCCGGTGCCAGGCCCTACGAGGTGGTCATCGGCACCGGTCTGCTCGGTGAGTTGCCGCCGTTGCTGGCAGGCGCCGGCAAGGTAGCGATCATCCACCCACCAACGTTGCGGGTGAGTGCTGAGGCGGTGCGCGATGACCTGATCGCGCAGGGCTTCGATGCCCATGCGATCGAGGTTCCCGACGGTGAGGAGCAGAAGACCCTTGCCGTAGCGGGGTTCTGCTTCGACGTGCTGGCCCAGGTCGGCTTCACCCGGAGCGACGCGGTGGTGGGGCTAGGTGGGGGAGCCACCACCGACCTCGCGGGCTGGGTGGCGGCCAGTTGGCTCCGCGGCGTGCGGATAGTGCAGATTCCGACCACGCTCGCGGGCATGGTCGACGCGGCGGTCGGCGGTAAGACCGGCATCAACATCGATCGGGGCAAGAATCTGGTGGGCGCGTTCCACCCGCCGGTCGGGGTGCTGTGCGATCTGGCGACCTTGAGCAGCCTCGGTGTCAACGACTACATCGCGGGCCTCGCCGAGGTGGTGAAATGTGGGTTCATCGCCGACCCGGTGATCCTCGACCTCATCGAGGCCGATCCCGAGCTGGTGACCCGTCCGGGCAACCCGCTGGAGGCGGAGCTCATCCGTCGCTCCGTGCAGGTCAAGGCCGACGTGGTCTCAGAGGACCTCACCGAGCAGGGGCTCCGGGAGATCCTCAACTATGGCCACACCCTTGCACACGCCATCGAGAAGGCGGAGCGGTTCAGCTGGCGGCACGGCGCCGCGGTCTCGATCGGGCTGGTGTTCGCGGCCGAACTGGGACGGGCGCTGGGGCGGCTGGACGACGCGACCGCCGACCGGCACCGAGCCGTGCTGTCCTCGCTGAAGTTGCCCGTCAGCTACCGCGAGGGCGCGTTCAGTCAGTTGCTGGACACCATGAAGCTGGATAAGAAGGCCCGCGGTGACCGGCTGCGGTTCGTCGTTCTCGACGGGCTCGCCAAGCCGGTCACCGTGGACAATCCGGATCCTGCGCTGCTGGTGGCCGCGTACTCCGAAGTGGGGAAACCATGACCGAGATCGGGCAGGCAGTTCACACCGGCGAGGGAAGGCCGGTCCTGGTGCTGAACGGGCCCAATCTCGGACGCCTGGGGACCAGGGAGCCGACGATCTATGGAGACACGACCCATGCCGAACTCGCCGCGCTCTGTGTGGCCGCCGGCGCCGAACTGGGCCTGATGGTGCAGGTGCTGCAGTCGGACTCCGAGGCGGAGCTGATCGGCTGGATCCACCGCGCCGCCGACGATCAGACGCCGGTGGTGCTCAACGCGGGTGCGTTGACGCACACCTCCGTGGCCCTGCGTGACGCTGTGGCTGCGCGCACCGCGCCGCTGGTAGAGGTACACATTTCCAACGTGCACGCGCGCGAGGAGTTCAGACACCACTCGTACGTATCGGCAGTGGCCAGCGGTGTCATCGTCGGGCTCGGGGTCGAGGGCTACGTGCTGGCCCTCAGCTGGATCTCCTCAAGCGCAGCGGACAGGTAGGGCGCCGCCGTGCAGCGCTGGCGTGGCCTCGAGGCCGTACCTGCCGGCTGGGGCCGCTGTGTG
>JBBQFE010000413.1:0-3525 GCA_038321605.1 Mycobacteriales bacterium
CCACTGTCGAGCTGAACGTGCTCGAGACCGCGTGCACGGCGGTCCTCATCATCGACGACGACGGGCCAGGCATCGCCGCGACCGAACGTGCCCGGGTGCTGCGCCGCGGAGTCCAGGGGCCGAACGCGGGACCCGGCTCCGGCCTCGGCCTGCACACCGCGCTGCAGGCGATGCTGGCGCAGTCCGGAACCCTTGAACTGGCCGCGAGCCCGACCGGTGGGACGCGGGTCATCCTGAAACTGCCGGCACCCGTTGCCGCGCTGGGTCCTGCGGTGATGGTGTGAGCGCGCCGCTGGTTGCCATCGTCGAGGATCACCTATTGCTCGCCGAAACCCTGGTCGCCGCCCTGTCCCGGCAGGCGATCGTGGCTGTCGCACCGACCGGCGGCGATCTGCACGCGCTGCTGGACAGCGTGCTGTCGGTTCGGCCGGGCCTGGTGCTGCTCGATCTCGACCTCGGTGATCTCGGCGACAGCACGTCGCTGGTGGCGCCACTCACCTGCGCGGGCATCCGGGTACTGCTGATGACCGGATCGACGGACCGGCTCCGCATCGGCGCTGCCCTCGAGCAGGGAGCGCTGGGCTACCAGTCCAAGGCGGACGGCTTCGATGCCCTGGTGGCCAGGACGGTCGCAGCCCTTACCTGCAAGGGTGTTCTCGATCCCACCGACCACGCGGAGCTGCTGGCAGAACTTGCCGCCGCGCGGCAACTGACCGATGAGGTGGACGCCATCTACCACCGGCTGACCGAACGCGAACGCGGCACGTTGCTCGCGTTGGGCGACGGCCATTCGGTACACGAGATCGCGGCCGAGTGGGTGGTGTCCGAGGCCACCGTCCGCAGCCATGTACGGGGACTGCTGGTGAAACTCGGGGTGGCATCGCAGCTGGCAGCGGTGTCGACCGCACGGCGCAAGGGCTGGCTTTCACCGGTTTTCAGAGGCTGAACAGCACGCGGTCAGCCGCTGCGCATGATCAGTTCCGTGCAGCGAGCGCGATCGCCTGGGCTGCCAGGATGATTCGGTGGTCGGCCAGGCCGGCCACGGTGTCGACACCGAGGGCCTGGGTCAGCAGCGCCGCCTTGGCCGGGCTGAGGCCCTTCAGGATGTCCAGCGCGGAGCCGGCGAGATCGGTCGCGCTCCGACCGGCGTACTTCTTGTCGACCAGCTCGGCCAGCGCGGGTGCCGGTGCGGGGCTCGGGGCCGGCGTCGGGCTTGGTGTCGGCGCGGGGTTCGGGGCGTGCACCGGCGGCTTCGGGGGCGCGGGACGGACGAGACCATCGGTGGGCGCGGGCAGCACACTGTTGTCCAGCGTGACCAACGGCGACATCGGCTGACCGGTCGGTCCGGGCCAGGGCCGCGGAGCGCTCGGCTGGGGGGTGGGCTGCGGCGGGGTGGGCTGGACGATGGCGGCGCCGTAGGCAGGCGGCAGCGGACGGGACAACGTCGCGTCGACGAGGGCGGCCATGCTCGGCGCCGTGTCGACCCGGGGCACGCCCATCGCCGGCAGCCCCAGCAGGTCGATCACCGTCTTCGGGATGCTCGCGTGCGAATGCCACTGCGGGTCGATACCCTGTGAGACCTTCCCACCGAACATGATCAGCGGGATCCGAGAACCGCCGATCGCGGCAAACCCCTTGGGATGCAGGGCATCGGGGACCGTCTCGATGACCGGCGTCGGAACCGAGTCGGCGTAACCGCCCCAGTCGTCCCAGGTGAGGATGAACGTGGTGTCGGGCCACCCGCCGCCGTCGATGACCGCCTGCACCCGCTGCCACACCAGGTTATGCCCGTTCGTCACGTACCCGGGATTGCTCGCCGCCGGGGGGTGCTCGTCGAACCCGGCGGGGCTCCACACGTAACAGACCTGCGGCAGGGTTCCGCCTTTTGCCATTGGAATGAACTCCGCCGGCCGGTGCACGTTGGCACTTCCGGGAGCGCTGGCCAGGCTCTGATAGAACTTCGTGGGATACCCCGACGAATCCGGGAACGCCGCCCAGGAAACTCCCGCCGCCTCTGCGACGGAGAAGATCGAGGGGATGTTCCAGACCGGGTAGGCGCCGACGAACGGCGGGTTCTTCATGGTGGGGGTCTGGCCACCGACTGCGAGCATGTGCCCTGATGTCGAGTTCGAGCCGAGCCCGAAATGGTGATCGGCGAACACGAACTGCTTGGCCAGCCAGCTGTAGAACGGGATGACGCTGTCGTTGTCGATCTGGACGGGCAGCGCCGGATAGTCCCCCATCGCATAGTGCACCCAGGAGTTGCGATCGTGCGGCTGATCGTAATTCGGCGGCGCGGCCAACAGGGACCCGCGGTTCGAAACGGCGGCGCCCCACTTGTCGAGCGTCGGAAAGTAGAAGTCGGTGGTCTTGTTCTCCTGAAGGAAGACGATCACCCGGTGTCCAGGCAGCCCGGCTGACTTCGGCATCGCGGCACTCCGCCCTATTCAGCCCCCGCCAGCGTGCACCCGCACGCCGCTCACCTACAGAATCCGATCCAGATGTTGCCAGCTCCCCGCGCGCCTGAACAGTGGGTGAACGTCTCCGAAGTGCTGCCTCCGGTTGCACAGGCGCGGCAGGGTGGACAGGATGGCGCGCATGACCTGGACCTCGCCGAACGTGACCCGAATCGAGCCGCCGACCCGTAACGACGAGCGATCCTCGTTGGAAAGCTGGCTGCACTATCACCGCGCCACATTGTCGATGAAGTGCCAGGGCCTGACGCCGGAACAGCTAGTCCAGCGACCACTGGCGCCCTCGGGACTGTCCCTGCTCGGCCTGGTCCGTCACATGGCCGAAGTCGAACGTTCCTGGTTTCGGCGCAGGTTCGGCGACCAGCGCAACCTCGGCTACCTGTTCTGCAGCGACGAGCAGCCCGACGGCGACTTCGACCTGACCGACCCGCTCACTGCGGAGTCCGACTTCGCGACGTTCGCAGCAGAGACCGAGCTGGCCGACGAGGTGACCCGCGGCAGGTCGCTGGACGACACCTTCCGTCATCCTGAGCGGGGTATCGAGATGGACCTGCGGTGGGTGTACACGCATCTGATCGAGGAGTACGCCCGCCACAACGGGCACGCCGATCTGATCCGCGAGCAGATCGACGGCGCTACCGGCGAATAGTCCCGGCCCGGCACTCTTCCATCGAGAAGCAGCCCTGCCAGAATCCGGTCAGGTGGACTCGACCCAGCTGAGGACGATCTGTTCGAGGACGCCCAGCGGAACCGCCCCGTTGCTGAGCACCGCGCCGTGAAATTCACGGATGTCGAAGCGCGTGCCGAGTCGCTGCTGAGCGACTCCCCGGAGCCGGGTGATCTCGCGCCGGCCGATCAGGTACGCCAGCGCCTGACCCGGCCAGGAGATGTACCGGTCGATCTCGTTGCGAACATTGGCCTTCGTGGTCGCGGTGTTGTCCCACATGTACTGCATCGCCTGCTCGCGCGACCAGTTCAGGTGGTGCATACCGGTGTCGACGACGAGCCGGCAGGCCCGCAGCGCGTCGAACGACAGCATGCCCAGCCGAGC
>JBBQFE010000414.1:0-3518 GCA_038321605.1 Mycobacteriales bacterium
GAGGGCGCGCCCTCGGTGTCCGGTGACTGCAGCACCAGCGCCCAACCGGACCGGAACAGCCGGCAGACTCCGTCGGCCAGGACCGTGCGGGCGTCGGAATTGTTCAGCGCCAACTTCTCCAGCAGCTCCAGCTCGCGAAACGGATCGATGACCCCCGCATAGGGACGGATCGACTCCACCCGCACTCCCGGCACGCTGGCGGCCGCCGACACCAGCGAGTCCGCCAGCCGGTCGGCAGGCAGCTCCACCACCAGATCGTCGGTGGCATGGCCGGGGGTTCGCTCGACGACGTCAACGCTCAGGATGTCCGCGCCGGCATGGCCCAGAGCGGTCGCTACGGCCCCGAGCGCACCGGGGCGATCGGGCAGGACGACTCTGATGAGGTAGGACACGACCGACATTGTCCCAAGACGATGTATCCAGGCTGTTACCGCGGGTAGCCAGCACGCCGCGGACGTCGGAACCGGGCTGCGGAATCAACCCGTAGTGGCGGGGCCCTAGACTCTCAAGTCGTGCCTGATGAACGCTCGACCCTGACCCGTGACGAAGTGGCGCACCTGGCCCAGCTGGCCAGACTCGCCGTTACCGATGCAGAACTGGACCTGTTCGCCGGCCAACTGGACGTGATCCTCGGTGCCGTCGCACGCATCGGCGAGGTGACCGCAGCGGACATCCAGCCGACGTCGCATGCGGTGAAACTGGAAAATGTCTTCCGCGCCGACGAGGTGCGCCCGTCGCTGCCACGCGACTCGGTGCTGGCCGGCGCCCCCGCCGTGGAGGATGACCGCTTTCGCGTGCCGCGCATCCTCGGCGAGGAGGAATAGCGATGACCAACCTGTATGAGCTCGACGCAGTGGCGACCGCGGCGGCCATCGCCGACGGCACGGCCAGCGCGGTGGAGGTCGCCCAGGCGCACCTCGACCGGATCACCGCGGTGGACGCATCCGTCCGCGCCTTTCTGCACGTCGACACCGCCGGCGCACTCGACGCTGCGGCCGCGGTGGACAAGCGCCGGGCGGACGGTGACGAGCTCGGCCCGCTCGCCGGCGTGCCGCTGGCCATGAAGGACGTGGTGGTGACCAAGGGCCTGCCGACGACCTCGGGGTCGAAGATCCTGCAGGGTTGGCTGCCGCCCTACGACGCCACGGTGAGTCGGCGGGTCAAGGACGCCGGCATCGTGATGCTCGGCAAGACCAACATGGACGAGTTCGCGATGGGCTCGTCCACCGAGAACTCCGCCTACCACCCGACGCACAACCCGTGGGACCTGTCCCGGGTCCCCGGCGGTTCCTCGGGCGGATCATCGGCTGCGGTCGCTGCGTTCCAGGCTCCGCTGGCGATCGGCACGGACACCGGTGGGTCGATCCGGCAGCCCGCCGCGGTGACCGGCATCGTCGGGCACAAACCCACCTACGGCGCGGTCAGCCGGTACGGACTGATTGCGTTCTCGTCCTCGCTCGATCAGGCCGGACCCTTCGGCAGGACGGTGTTGGACACGGCGCTGCTGCACGAGGTGCTCGCCGGCCATGATCCACTGGACTCGACGTCCATTCCGCTGCCAGGTCCGGATGTGGTCGCCGCGGCACGGGCGGGCGCGATCGGCGACCTGGCCGGTGTCAAGGTCGGCATCGTCACCGAACTGACCGGCCTCGGCGGCGGATACCAGCAGGGCGTGCTCGACCGGTTCGGCGAGGCCGTCCAGCTCCTCACCGGTCTGGGAGCCGAGATCGTCGAGGTCAGTTGTCCGAACTTCGACTACGCCCTGGCCGCGTACTACCTGATCGCGCCCAGCGAATGTTCGTCCAACCTCGCGCGCTTCGACTCGGTGCGCTATGGACTGCGGGTCGGCGACGACGGCGAGAACTCCCTCGAGGAGGTCATGTCGCTGACCCGCGAGGCAGGCTTCGGTCCCGAGGTCAAGCGCCGCATCATGATCGGCACCTACGCGCTGTCCTCGGGCTACTACGACGCCTACTACGGCCAGGCCCAGAAGGTGCGCACGCTCATCGCCCAGGACTTCGCCGTGGCCTTCGCCTCGGTCGACGTCCTCATCTCGCCGACGTCACCCTTCGTGGCCTTCGGGATCGGTGAGCGGGTGGCCGACCCGATGGCCATGTACGTCAACGACCTGTGCACGCTGCCGGCCTCGCTGGCCGGTACGCCGGCGATGTCGGTGCCGTGCGGGTTGTCCGACGAGACCGGTCCTGCGCTTCCGGTCGGGTTGCAGATCATGGCACCTGCGATGGCAGATGATCGTTGCTACCGGGTCGGTGCTGCCTTCGAGGCTGCCTACAACGCGGCCAACGGTCCCGTCCTGCAACGCATCCAACGGCTGGAGGGATCGGCATGACCTCGTCCTCGGACACCCGTCCGGAACTCGACTACGACAGCGTGCTGCAGCGCTACCAGCCGGTGATCGGGCTGGAGACGCACGTCGAGCTGGGCACCGTCTCGAAGATGTTCTGTGGCTGCGACACGGAGTTCGGCGCCGAACCCAACACGCACACCTGCCCGGTGTGCCTGGGAATGCCGGGAGCGCTGCCCGTCGCCAACGCCAAGGCCATCGAGTACACCATCAAGATCGGGTTGGCGCTCAACTGCTCGATCTCGCCGTGGTGCCGCTTCGCGCGCAAGAACTACTTCTATCCCGACATGCCGAAGAACTTCCAGACCTCGCAGTACGACGAGCCGCTGTGTGGCGAGGGCTACCTCGACGTGGACGTCGAGGGAACCACCTACCGGGTGGGGATCGAGCGCGTGCACCTGGAGGAGGACACCGGTAAGAACACGCACATCGGCGGTGCCACCGGACGGATCCACGGGGCTGACTACTCGTTGGTGGACTTCAACCGCGCGGGTATCCCGCTGGTCGAGATCGTGACCAAGCCCGTCGAGGGCACCGGCGCACTGGCACCGGAAGTAGCGAAGGCCTACGTGACCGAGCTACGTGACATCTTGCGGACGCTCGGCGTATCCGATGTACGAATGGAGCAGGGCAGCCTGCGCTGCGACGTGAACACCTCGCTGTCACCGGTCGGTGTGACCGAGTGTGGCACCCGTACCGAGACCAAGAACGTGAACTCGCTGCGCAGCGTGGAGCGTGCGGTCAGGTCGGAGATCATCCGGCAGGCCGAAATCCTCGACGGGGGCGGCCGGATCAAGCAGGAGACCCGGCACTTCCAGGAGACCACCGGCCAGACCCGCTCGGGCCGGAGTAAGGAAGAGGCAACCGACTACCGGTACTTCCCCGAACCGGACCTGGTCCCCATCGCGCCCGCGCTGGACTGGGTGGCAGAGATTCGGGCCAGCCTGCCGGAACTGCCTGCCGCTCGCAGGGTAAGGCTGCAGGCCGAGCTCGGATTTTCCGGCGAGGATCTGCAACAGATGGTCAATGCAGGCGTGGTCGGAGTGGTGGGCGACACCGTAGATGCCGGAGCCCCTGCCGCCGAGGCGCGCAACTGGTGGATGGGTTATCTGTCCCAGCTCGCCAATTCGGCCGAGATCGAGCCGACCGCGCT
>JBBQFE010000415.1:0-3513 GCA_038321605.1 Mycobacteriales bacterium
GTACATCGGGTCGAACCCGCCGAAGTCGTAGACGAGCTCCGCGGGTTGGTCGCTGCTGATGGCCAGCGGTGCCGATTCCCAGTGTGCGGAGACGATCAGAATCGCCTTCGGCTTGGCCAACTGCCGGGCCCAGGTGTGCAGCTGGGTCATCCACTCGGTCATCTCGAACAACATCGGTGCGCCGTGACTGATGTAGAGGCTCGGCATCGGACCGTCCTCAGGAGTCCACACCCGATGGCTGCTCGCGCGCTCCGCCGCGGCAACCCGTCGCAGGTGCTTCGTGAACGGATGGCTGGCCGCGATCTTGGCATCGGCAGCCGCTGTCCCGTTGCGGTAGGGGAAATCTGTCACGGCGAGCTCCTGAGGATTCGGGTGGTGCAAAGATCTGGATGTGATTAGTTGTTGCTACAACCTTGATCATACGCCGTTTCAGTTGAAGCTACAACCTTCGTCGTGTCATGATGTACCGGTGAAGACACCCTGGCTCGACGAGCGCGAGTCCGCGGCCTGGGTCGGCCTCGCCGCCGTGCTGGAGTTGCTGCCCGGCATGCTTGATGCGCAGCTTCGGCGGGACGCCGGGCTCACCCATTTCGAGTACTACACGCTGGCAATGCTGTCGGAAGCACCGAAGCGAACGCTGCGGATGACCGCGCTGGCGGCGCAGACCAACGCCACGCTGCCGCGGCTGTCGCACGTGGCTCGGCGGCTGGAAGATCGGGGGCTGATCGAACGGTTCCCGTGTCCGCAGGACGCACGCGCCACCAATGCACGACTCACCGCGGCCGGCTGGAACACGGTTCGCAGATCAGCCCCCGGACATGTCGCCAACGTCCGTGAACACGTCATCGACGCCCTGACGTCCGAGCAGGTCGACCAACTCGCCGCCATCACCCACGCGGTGTTGCTCAGGCTGGATCCGGACCAAGCGGTGGCGGCGCCATACCGCAGTCCCGCAGCCCGTCCAGCGACCCCGTCAAGGGGCACCGATAGCGGCACCGATACCCCGTCGTAGCTAGCTGGCAGGTTCACCGTCCGGGGCACCCGAGGTTCGGCTGTCGAGGATCATCCAACTGCGGTGCTCGTTCACAACCACCGCCGGACCATCACGTCGACCAGTACCCGGTGGTGGCCGCCGCGAGTGGCCCGGATGCGCTGTCCGAGCGGCAGAACTGCTCCCCCCAGTCCGCAGGGGGAGCAAAGGGCGGTCCGGAGAAGACCGTCGCGCTGATGATGCGCCCCCGGCGGAAGGCAATCACGTCGTCGCGGCCGGTCGCTATCCACTCCAGCGGGCTGGTGGCATCGAAGTGGCTCCGCGCCCGCAGGGCCGTGCGATAGAAGGAAAGCACCGAGGACGGGTCGTCGGCCTGGGGTGCTGCGGCGTAGTCCGAGAACCAGGATGGCTGTGGCAGCCATGGCTCACCGGCTCCGACGTATCCCTCAGGCAGGAAGCCGAATGCGCGGTCGCTGTCCGTCGTCCAGGGAAGCGGGACCCGGCAGCCGTCCCTGCCGTGCTCTGCGTGACCCGAGCGTTCCCAGATGGGGTCCTGGCGAGCATCGTCGGGCAGATCCTGAACCTCTGGCAAACCCAGTTCCTCACCCTGGTAGAGATAGACCGAGCCGGGCAGCGCCAGCGCCAGCAGGGTGGCCGCCTTTGCTCGCCGGATGCCCAGGTCGACGTCGACCCGCCCGCGGGCGCGCGTCCGGAGGGCATTGAGGTCCGCGGTCTGCAGGGCGACCGGCTCGATGAGCCCGTAGCGGGTCACCGATCGGTGCACATCGTGGCTGTTGAGGGTCCAGGTCGGGACACCGTCGGCCGCTGCCAGACCGGTGATCGTCTCCTCGATCGATCGGCGGAACGAGTCGGCCTCAAACGGCTGCTGGAGCAGGTCGAAGTAGAAGACCTGCGTCAGCTCACCGGAGCGGATGTAGTCCGCTGCGTCTCGAGGCGGCAACCAGACCTCGCCCAGCAACGTCAACTCGCGGTCGTAGCTGTCGGCGATCGCCCGCCACCGCTTGAAGATGTCGTGGACGCCCGGCTGATTCCACAGGTAGGGGTTGTCCCCAGCGGGATCCTCGACATCGGGCAGGCCAGCTCGCTTGACCATCGCATAGGCGACGTCGATCCGAAACCCGTCGATCCCCCGGTCGAACCAGGATGTGAGGACGTCGTCGAACATCGTGACGACGTCGATGTTGTCCCAGTTGAAATCAGGTTGGCTGGAGTCGAAGCTGTGCAGGTACCACTCGCCGTCGCCGGGTTTGTCGTTGATGCGCGTCCACGCCGGGCCGCCGAAGGTCGATTGCCAGTTGTTCGGCGGCTCGGACCCGTCGGCACCGCGTCCGGGGCGGAACAGGAAGCGGTCACGTTCCAGCGACCCGGGCCCGGCCGAACGAGCCTGCTGAAACCAGACGTGCTGATCGGAACAGTGGTTGGGCACCAGGTCCATCAGCAGTTTCAGCCCGTGCGCGTGAGTCGCAGACAGCAGCCTCTCGAAGGCAGCCATTCCGCCGTACCGCTGATCGATCACCAGGTAGTCCGCAACGTCGTAGCCCCCGTCCCGGTTGGGTGAGGGGTAGCACGGGTTCAGCCAGATGCCGTCGACCCCTAGCGCGGCGATGTGGTCGAGATGCTGGGTAATGCCGTCGAGATCGCCGATACCGTCACCGTCCGAGTCGGCGAAGGACTTGACGTAGAGCTGGTAGATGACGCTGTCACGCCACCACAGCGAAGCTTCGGAACCGCGCGCTGCGGTCAGCGAGGTCGAGGCCACGGTTGAGGTAGCGATTAAGGCTTGATCAGTCATTCAGATTCCCAGCGTCAATTGGTCGACATGGCGTTTCAGGCGCGTGTATTCATCGGTCCTGCGTTCATCGGTCCTGCGTTCATCGGTCCCGTGTTCATCGGTCCCGTGTTCATCGGGGGGCGTGGTGAGGTTCGATCACGACGATCTGCCACCGGGCGGGCGCCGGCACGGTGGCGTGCAGGAAGTCGCCGTCGGTGGTGAGTTCGACGGGTACGAGGCGATGCTGGGCATCGGGGTCGGCGTAGCTCACTCGCGGCAGCGCCTGCGCTGTTCGGCGTAGCCGCAACGTTCCGGGCCCGGGGTCACCGGCTTCATTGCGGGGTGCATCCCACTCGGTATCGTCCTGGCCGGTCAGATTGATCAGGTGCATCACGTACCGGCTCACGCCGGCGTTACCGGTGGTCTCGGTGATTCGTCGCCAGACGGTGCCGGCTCGCGCGATGTGGTCGGTGGCGGTGTCGGCATAGGTGATGTCGATGTCGTCGTTGTAGGCGCCGGCGAAGCTGCCGGTGACGTCGTTTATGCCGGCGGGAAAGAGCAGTTCTGCGTGGGCCACGCTGAAGTCGTACCACCGGGCAAGTAGTTCCGCGGTCCGGGTTCCGGTGGTGTGGTTTCGTACGTAATAGGGGTCGACGAGGATCCGGTCGGCCTCCCCGCAGAGCAGGTGAGTGGCGCCGTGGCTGAACAGGGTGGCCATCGTCAGGGCGGT
>JBBQFE010000416.1:0-3498 GCA_038321605.1 Mycobacteriales bacterium
CAGCGTTGCACGGCGGCTGGCGATCGACGTAGACCGGGCGTTCGTCACGCCAGGTTCCGGTGTGGTTGACCAGGCTCGACTTGACCTGCAGGGTGATCGCGAACGGGATTGCCATCAGAACTCCTCCACCGGTATGCCGTAACGAGCGATCTGGCCGTCCGCGATCTCCTGGATCCGCTGCACGGTTTCTGGCGGTGCTGACTCGCCGAACAGGTGGGCGTAACGGGTCTGCAGGCGCAGGTAGTCCTGGACCTTGACCCTGCGCCGAATGGGCAGGACCGAGGTCACGCCGCCGTATTCGGCCTCGAATACCGGGAACAACCCCGATTGCTGGGCCAGCCGCGCGAGCTTGACGGTGTCTGCCGGCTGCGACCCCCAGCCCAACGGGCAGGGCACCAGCACATGCAGGTAGCGCGCACCTCGCAGGCTCATCGCCCGCTCCACCTTGGCCTCGAGGTCATGCAACTCCGCCACGGTTGCCGTCGCGACGTAGCGCAGGTCATGCGCCATCGCGATGCGTGGCAGGTCCTTGCCGGTGCCGAAGCTGTTTCCCGGCTCTGCGCCGGAGGCCTCGGTGGTGGCAGTCCGGGCGGCGGGCGGTGTGGAACCCGACCGCTGCACTCCGGTGTTCATGTAGGCCTCGTTGTCGTAGCAGACGTACAGGACGTCGTCATTGCGTTCGAACATGCCCGACAGGCACGCCAGTCCGATGTCTACGGTCGCGCCGTCACCGCCCTGGGCCAGCACCCGGACATCCTCGCGGCCCTGGGCTGCCAGGCCGGCAGCCACACCGCTGGCGACCGCTGCACTGTTGGCGAACACCGAGTGCAACCAGGGCGTCTGCCAGGAACTCTCGGGGTACGGGGTGGAGAACACCTCCAGGCAACCCGTTGCGTTGATCACCACGAGCTGGCCGGCCGCCGCCTTGGTTGCCGCGTCCAGTACGTAGCGTGCCGCGAGAGCTTCGCCGCAACCCCGACAGGCCCGGTGCCCGGAGTTGAGCATGTTCGCACGCTCGGGATCTGACTGGTCGGTCCGAGTTTCGGCTGCCAGCAAACGGTTTCCGACCGCCTGGCTGCCGACCTGGAAGAACTTGGTGGTCACCTGGTTCATGCTGACGCACCTACCGACTTCGTGGGGATCGATGAATCCGTCGCGTGCACCGAATCCGTCAAGGGGGCTGCATCCGTCAAGTGCAGCGAATCCGTGGATACCGAGATCGCCCCGGGACGTTGGCGTTCGTCCTCCTGACGAACCAGCTCAGCGTCGAGATCCAGAAAGGTCAGGGCCGGCAAAGTGGATCCGGCCGCCCGCGAAAGCAGTTCCACCAGAGCGGTCAGCTGAATCGCACGCCCACCCAGGCCGGCCACCACGGTGCTGATCCGCGCACGTGAACCGAGCATGGCCTGCCGGACGTGTGGGGTGACCGGTGCGCCGGAGCCGGGGGCGAAGGAGCGTTCGATCACCACCACGTTGCGTACCGAGGGTGCGATCAGTTCCGCCAGACGCTCATACGGGAAAGGGCAGAACAGCGTCACGCCGATGATCGCGACGCTCTGACCACGGGCGGCGAGTTCATCAGCGGCCGCCCGTAACGTCCCAGTCACCGAGCCGAGCGCGATGATCACGGTCTCGGCGCCTTCGAGCCGGTGGGTCGACAGCGCCGGTACCGTCCGCCCGACCAGCTCGGCGTAGTTCCCCGAAAGCTCGTCGAAGCTGTCCAGCGCGCGCATCAGCTGCAGGTGCGCCAGGTACTTCACCTCGGTGAACGCCTCAGGACCGACCATCGCGCCGATGGTCACCGGGGCATCCGGGGTGAGTCGTTGGCGGGGCTGCCAACGCGGCAGGAACCGATCGACGTCGGCCTGCTCAGGCACCTCGATGGGCTCGAAGGCATGGGTCAGGACAAACCCGTCGACGCAGACCATCACCGGTAGCGACAAACGTTCGGCGAGTGCGAAGGCCAGCACGTGCAGGTCCACCGCAGCCTGGTTGTCCTCGGCGTACAACTGGATCCAGCCGCAGTCGCGCTGGCTCATCGAATCACTGTGGTCGTTGAAGATGTTGATCGGGGCTCCGATGGCCCGGTTGGCCACGGTCATCACGATCGGAAACCCCAGCCCGGACGCGTTGTACAGCGCCTCGGCCATGTACAGCAGGCCCTGGCTGGCGGTGGCGGTGTAGGTACGACAACCCACCGCGGACGCGCCGATCGCTGCTGACATGGCCGCGAACTCCGATTCGACCGTGATGAACCGCGCCCCGGACAGCGTGCCCTGCCGGATCAGCCTGCCGAGCGCTTCAACGATGTGAGTCTGCGGGGTGATCGGATAGGCGGGCACCACCTGTGGCCGGCAGCGACCGACAGCCTGTGCGATGGCCTGGGAGCCCTCCAGCAGCTTAAGCATCTGCACCCACCTCCGAACGAACGAGGCGGTAGCCCTCAGCCGCTGCGGCAGCGTTTTTCTGCGCCACTCCCGCCGAGAAGCGATCGGTCAGCGCTGAGCACATCGACTCCAGTGAAGGCACACCCACGACCGCCGCGACGGCGCCGAGCAGCGCGCCGGTGGGCATCGGTCGACCGGTGAACCGGCGCGCAAGTTCCGTTGCCGGCAGGCAGACCACGTGCCCCGGACCGAGCCGGGCGCAGAGCTCTGACAGGCCCAGCTCCGAAGGTGTCGACGACGAATTGAGCAGCACCCAGGCGTTCTCCCGGACCCCGGCGAAGAGATCGAGGTGCGGTATCAGGGTCACGTCACCGACGATCAGCAGGTCGGGCTCGGTGACCGGATCTCGAACCTGGATGCGCTCGCTGTCCATCCGCACGAACGCTGCCACCGGGGCACCCATCCGCTCGGACCCGAAGCTGGGAAAAGCCTGCGACTGCATGCCTTCGCAGAACGCCGCGGTGGCCAGTAGCTCGGCCATCGTCACGATGCCCTGACCACCGCGGCCGTGAATGCGAACCTCGAACATGTCTTCTCCCTGCGTCAACAGGAGTCACCGGCCGGTCGGCCCCAGCTCGATCCTGGCCGCCCGGCCGGAGGCTCGACAGAGGCGATGGTCCCGCCCTGGTTCCCGCCCTGGTTCCCGCCCTGGTCCCGCCCTGGTCCCGCCCCCGCTCCGACCCGCCCCCGCTCCGGTTTGATATGCACCGGGAACGCCATGGCGCGGTGAGCGCATACCAGTCCCGGAACTCCCGCCGGTTTGATATGCACCAGGGACGTCATGGCATCGTCGGCGCATATCAACCTGGCAAGTCCCGCCTGCAGATTGTTGCGGATGGCAGCCCGCTGCCGGATCATCAGCCGCAACACGAGTTGGAGGGTGCCTTCGATGTCTTCGCCTATCCCACCTGCCGGCTGGTATCCGCTCGGCGGTGTGGAGAGATGGTGGGACGGCCAACGTTGGACCGCCGAATCGAGGCCACTGGCTTACCAGGCGCCCCCGGTTCACCAAACGGCGGTTCTGCCCTATCCGGGTCAGCTGGCGCCTTCA
>JBBQFE010000417.1:0-3483 GCA_038321605.1 Mycobacteriales bacterium
TCGTTCCTGATCTGGGATTCGCAGGAGAAGGTGCTGTTCGGCGCCCGGGACCCTTTCGGCATCAAGCCGCTCTACACCTACAGTGACGAGCGCGGGTCGTTCTTCTACTCGGAGAAGAAGACGCTGCTGTCGGTCGCCGGCCCGCGGATCGGTGCCGACCAGCCGAATGACGGTGTGAACACCGTGGCGCTGCAGCACTACCTGACTTTGCAGTACGTGCCGGAGTCGGCCTCGATGCACACCTCGATCACCCGCATCGATTCAGGCACCCTGTTCACCCTGCGGCCCGGCGGTCAGCCGCAGACGCGTCGTTACTTCACCCCGGAATTCCCCATCGCTCCCGTGAGCGACTCCGACCGGCTCTACCATCAGATCGCCGAAGCGTTGCGGGATTCGGTCGCCAAGCACATGCGCTCGGACTTCACGGTGGGTTCGTTCCTGTCCGGTGGCATCGACTCCACAGCCATCGCCGCGCTGGCCAAGGAGCACAACCCGAAACTGCTCACCTTCACCACCGGCTTCGAGCGCGCCGGGTTCTCCGAGATCGACGTCGCCGCCGAGTCCGCAGCGGCGATCGGGGTGGAGCACATCACCAAGATCGTCACGGCAGAAGACATGATGCAGGCGCTGCCGCTCATCATCTGGTACCTCGACGACCCGGTCGCCGATCCCGCGCTGGTGCCGCTGTACTTCATCGCCCGTGAGGCACGGCGACACGTCAAGGTCGTGCTTTCAGGTGAGGGTGCCGATGAGCTGTTCGGCGGGTACACCATCTATCGCGAACCGATCTCGCTGAGGCACCTCACCGCGGCACCCGACCCGGTGCGGCAGTTGCTCGGCAAGCTCGCGACGAGGCTTCCCGAGGGAATGCGCGGCAAGGACCTGCTGCGCCGCGCCTCCATCGGCATCGAGGAGCGGTATTACGGCAACGCCCGGATCTTCCGCCCCGAGGAGATGCAGCACCTGCTCAAGACCTACTCCCCCCAGGTCAGCTACACCGATGTCACCGCGCCCTACTACGCGGCGTCGACGCATCTGGACGACTCCACGCGCATGCAGTACATCGACCTTTTCACCTGGCTGCGCGGCGACATCCTCGTCAAGGCCAACAAGATGACGATGGCGAACTCGCTGGAGCTTCGGGTGCCGTTCCTGGATCGTGAAGTCTTCGCCATCGCCTCGACCATTCCGGTCGAGCAGAAGATCACGCCGGAGACCACGAAGTACGCCCTGCGTCGCGCGCTCGCCGAGATCGTGCCCGCGCACGTACTGAACCGGGCGAAGCTCGGCTTTCCGGTGCCCACCAGACCCTGGCTCAAGGACGTCATGTACGACTGGGCGTACGACATCATCTCCGAGGCCGGTACCGGGCATCTGATCGACACCGCCGCTGCGCTGGAGCTGCTCCGGGCGCACCGGGACGGTCCGGTCGACTACTCCAGAAAGATCTGGACGCTGCTGGTGTTCATGATCTGGCACGGCATCTTCGTCGAGGGACGCATCCGGCCGGAGATCCCCGAGCCGGTGTACCCGGTCGCGCTGTAACTGGGAGGGCTACAACCGGGGTCGCTGTGACGGGCCTGCCGCCCGCTGTCAGCGGTTGGCGAGTGTCAGCACGTTCGGCAGCTGTGCGAGTGCGACGGAAAGGTCGGGTTGCGGGAACAGCGCAACGCTACCCACGCCCACCGCCTCCAACGCCTCGATGTGAGCCGCCGCGTCGTCCAGGGTGCCGATCGGACCGAGTTCGTTCCACCATTCCACGGGCATCCGCACCAGTCCGTCAAGGCCGTGCCGGCTGTACCAATCCTGCAGATCCTCCAGGAACGGCAACGGTCGCAGCGCCGGCGCAGCGGCATCGAGCAGCCGGCCGAGCCAGGGGGCCATCGCGTGGTAGGCGGCGGGTCGGTCTCGCTCGATCCGCACCACCGAGAACACCGCGACGTCGAACGAACTTCCGCCGGCCGACCGTCCGGCGTGTTCCAGCGCCCAGCGGACGTAGGCCGGACCGGCAGGCTCGGCCAGCACCACACCGTCTGCGATCCGGCCGGCCAACGCCAGCGACTTGGGACCCTGCACACCGGCCAGCAGCGGCGGCGGGATCGCCGGCGGGCAGTTCAGAGCGACATCGTCGAGGGTCACCTGCCGGCCTGAGAACGTGACCGTCTCGCCCGCCAGCAGGCGACGCAGCACCGTGAGCACCTCTTCGAGGGCGGTCAGCGGCGACGGCGCACGCTCACCGATCTGCGCCATCCAGGACTGCACACCGTGACCGATGCCGGCAACCAACCGTCCCGGTGCCAGCTCAGCGAGCGTGGCGATCTCCATCGCGGTGATCGCAGGATTGCGGACGACCGCCGGCAGGATGCCCAGGCCGACCGTGAGGTGTTCGGTGACCGCCAGTGCGGTCGCGGCGAGGCTGATGCCCGCCGTGTAGAAGCAGTCTTCGATGATCCAGAGCTGCTCGGCGCCGCCCTGATCCAGCGTGCGGGCGAAGTCGACCACGCGGGCCGCCGGAAAGGTCCGATCGAAGCACATACCGACCGCGGCGCGCTGAGAGCCAGTCATCGGCGTCAGCCCAGCAGGAACGGCAGGACCTCGTCGGCAGCCTCGTCGGAGTACGACTCCGCAAGCCGGTCGGCGAAATCCTGCGGCTTGACCTCGTACTCCTGTGTGCCGACCGTCTCCAGCACGAGGGTGGCGAGCAAGCTGCCCACCTCGGCCGAACGCTGCCAGGACAGCCCCCAGGTACGTCCGGCGAGGAAACCGGCCCGGAACCCGTCGCCGACGCCGGTCGGGTCGGTCTTCGCGCGCTCCTTGGCGACGGGCACGTGCACCCGCTCCATGTCCCGACCGACGATCTCGACGCCCTGCTTGCCCTGGGTGGTCACCCGGACGCCGACCCGATCGAGGATCTCGGACTCGGACCAGCCGGTCTTGGACTCCAGCAGGTTCTTCTCGTAGTCGTTGGTGAAAAGCAGCTCGGCGCCCTCGATCAGCGACTGCAGTTCAGGTCCGGTCATGCGTGCGATCTGCTGCGACGGATCGGCCGCGAAGCGGTAACCCAGGGCGCGCGCCTCCTCGGAGTGCCGCACCATCGCCGCCGGGTCGTCGGCGCTGATGACGACCAGTTCCGCACCGGAGCGGTCCACCGCGGGCTTGAGCTCGATGTTGCGGGCTTCGCTCATCGCGCCGGCGTAGAACGATGCGATCTGGTTCATCTCGTCGTCGGTGGTGCAGACGAAGCGGGCGGTGTGGTGATCCTCCGACACGTGCACCGAACCGCAGTCCACGCCGTGCCGCTCGAGCCAGGCCCGGTAGTCGGAGAAGTCCTGACCGACCGCGCCCACCAGGACCGGCGATTCACCCAACTGGCCCATCCCGAAGGCGATGTTCGCCGCGTCGCCGCCGCGACGCACCACCAGGTCGTCGACGAGAAAGCTCAACGAGACCTGGTGCCACTGGTCGGCGCGGAGTTGCTCGGAG
>JBBQFE010000418.1:0-3481 GCA_038321605.1 Mycobacteriales bacterium
AGAGATGCTCGTCGAGACCGTGGGATTCAGCGGCTACGACGCGGACGTCATCGAGGGTTACCACGCGCGGCCGCTCACACAGGATCCGTTCGCCGGCGTGGTCGTACTTCACCATGCCCCGGGCCTGGATCCCTGGAGCAAGGAAGTCGTCCGAAAGTTCGCCTCCTTCGGCTACTCCACGATCGCGCCGCACCTGTACCACCGGCGCGGTCCAGGTGACTGGGCTGATGTCGCCGCCGCGGCGCGGGTGGACGGGTTGACGCAGGCAATGCCTAACGAACAGGTGATGGGCGATATAGCCGGCGCAGCGAAGTACCTGCGCTCGCAGCCCGGTTCGAACGGCAAGGTCGGTGTCATCGGATTCTGTTCAGGAGGGCGCCAGGCGTTCCTCGCGGCGTGCGACGTGCCGTCGTTGGATGCGGCGGTTGACTGTTGGGGAGGGACCGTGCTGCCTCAGCAACCGGACCCGTCGGGTTGGCGGCCGTCGGGGCAGGGTGTCATTCACCGCGCCCGCGACATGTCGATGCCGCTCTTGGGGATCTTCGGCAACGACGACTCGAATCCGAGCCCGTCAGAGGTGGACGAGATCGAGCGGGTCTTGACCGAACTCGGGAAGTCCGTCGAGTTCTATCGCTACGACGGCGCTGGGCATGCGTTCTTCTGCCACGACAAGCCGAACTACCGCCAGGAACAGGCGGTCGACGGATGGAACCGGGTGCTCGCATTCTTCGAAGAACACCTGGCGCGGCCGGGGGATCCGGATCTCTCCCCTCGCTGATCGCATGAGTTCCATCCGCTGCTGACCTTCGACCGCGCTGCCACGGCCCGCACTGCGGCGTCCTCGAGCGCGCTGTCCCTGGAGCGCGCTGTCGTGTCCCTCGAACCCATTGTTTCGTGCTCGCGGTCGGTGTAGCTTCTTTCATCAGACGGAATAAGGTTCTGTAGAATGGATGCCGGATGACCGCGACCCTGCAGTTTGCCAGCCCGATCGATGCCTGGCGCTACGGCGAGTTCAGGCTGAGCGCGGTTCCTGCTGCCCCGTCGATTCCGGCCGAGTTCGACCTCCGGATCGGCGTTGACATCCCGGCCGAGGCGGGTCGGTATCACCTCTACGGGGGCCGATTCTGTCCGTCGACTCACCGTCTGGAAATCATCCGCCGTCTGGGAGGGCTCGAGTCGGCCGTCTCGGTGTCCTACGTCCACGGTCTGCGGGATGCGCGGGGGTGGGCTTTGCGACCGGCGACCGGTCCTGATCCCATCAACGGTTTCACCCTGTTGCGACAGGCATATCAGGCCATGGACCCGAACTACTCCGGGCCAGTGTCGGTACCGGTGCTCTGGGATCGGGTCGCCGGAGGCATCTCGAGTACGAATCCTGTGAACATCGGTCTGGACCTCATATCCCGCTTCGGGGCGCCGATCGAGTCGCTCTACGCGCCTTCTGACCAGGAGCACATCGAAGCCTTCGCTTCCTGGTCCCGCGCTGCCTTCAGCCGGGGTATTCCGCGAGCTGCTGCCGGAGGCCAGGCTGCACTCGATCTGGTCGCGGCGCTGGGGGAGCTCAACCGGTCGTTGACCGATCACCCGTTTGTGCTGGGTAACCGCCTCACTGACGCCGACATCCGCTTATGGGTCGTTCTGGTCCGCTATGACTGTGGGCCCAACGCGCAGGGCCGCCTGGGCCCGAGGTTGACGACCTTCCCTGCGATCTGGGACTGGGCTCGCGGCCTGTACGCCCGCCGGGCCTTCAGCGACAGCACTGACTTCTCCAGCTTCGCCGCACCGCTCGCCGCCATACCCGACTGGGGTGACGGTGTTGTTACCAAGGCTTCGTGAACGTTGCCAGCGCCGCCGCCTCGGTAGGCCAAGTCCCGCACGCCCAGCCGATTCTCATCTCCCGCGGACCGGCGACAAATGCCGAACAGGCCTCCAAAGGCCCTTAGTTCGCTGACCTCTGGCGACTCTGGGTGCGTCAGATGAAACCGGGGACCCGCCCATAAACCGTCCGCGCAAACCGTTGCGTGACTGCAGACACACTGCTACGTTCTTTCCACACTGCGAAATGTTCTTCTAAAAACGAGAACCCAACTACCTGGACGCGGTGTCCATGCCTGGCAAAGGAGCCGAAGTACATGATCCGTCAGCGTTCGTTCGACAGAGGTCAAGCACGTCCGCGCCGCGGCACGTGGTATTTCGCCGCCGCTGCACCGGCGGTGGCTGCCCTCCTGGTCGTGAGCGGTTGCAGCTCCTCGGCCAAGAGCGGGTCGGCCACAGGATCGACTGCCGCTTCGGCTTCGTCCAGCACCTCGACCGCCAGCGGTGCCCCGGCGAACGGCCAGGTCGTGACGGACCTGGTCAGCTACACCGGCGGCAAGTCGGGCCAGGCCGACTCATCGCTGAAGCCGATCACGCTCGGCTGGGTGAACCAGCAGGGCGGCCCGTTGGGTTTTCCCAATTCGACCGCCGGCGCGCAGGCCGCCGTCACCTACATCAACAGCAACCTCGGCGGAATCAACGGACATCCCCTGAAGCTCGCCACGTGCTACGTCGTGAACAGTGAGCAGGAGGGCAACACCTGCGGTCTGCAGCTGGTGAACAACGCCGACGTCGAGGCCATCCTCTACGGAACACTCCTGACCGGGGATCAGTCACTGCAGGCTGTCAACGCGGGCAAGAAGCCGATCCTCATGGCCAACTCCATCAACCCGACCGACGCGGGCCAGAAGAACGTGTTCATCTTCAACGGAAACCCGATGTCCTTCTTCGGCGGGACCGCCGCCTACGTGCACTCGGTGCTCAAGGCCAAGTCCGTGGCCGTGATCTACCCGCAGAATGCTCAGAGCATCGGTGGTGTCGCGGCGCTGGGGACGGCGCTGAAGGCGGTGGGCATCTCGCTGAAGGCGGTCGGTTTCGACCCGTCCACCACCAACCTCACCTCGGCCGCGCTGGCCGCTGGTGCCCAGACCGCTGACGTGGTCCTGCCCCTGGTGTCGGACCCGCCGAGCTGTATCGCGGCCGCCAAGGCCCTGAGTTCGTTGGGCGTGACGAAGCCCATCATCTCGATCGGGACGTTCTGCTTCGGCCCACCTGTGGCCAAGGGCCTGGGCGGTTCGGCTCCGAAGTGGACTCAGCTTTCGAGCCAGACCAACGTGCTGGACACCTCCGAACCCGATGTGTCGGCCTACCTCGCCGAGTCGGCGAAGGTCGGACTGTCGCCGGACGTGCAGACCGACTCGAATGCAGCTCTCGCGTGGAGCCTGGTCATGACTGCGACTCGGTTCCTCAACTCGGGGGGCGGCGCCAGCGCGACCGTGGAGACCATAGCCACTCAGGCGAAGGCGTTCACGGGGCCGTTGCTGCTCGGCAGCGCTGCGGTCAAATGCGGCACGGCGGCCGCGACAGCCGGCCTGTGTGGTGCGCAGATGCGCGCCTTCCAGCACCTCGGGGACAACAAGTTCCAGGCGGTCAGCGACTGGCTCAA
>JBBQFE010000419.1:0-3475 GCA_038321605.1 Mycobacteriales bacterium
CCCACGTCGGGTGACCGAACTCCGACCGGGGACGAGATCATCGCCGCAAAGTGGTGACGGCGGGCCCCGAAAGGACTTGACTGGGCGCACCGGGCGGATCGTCCGGGCGCTCCGACCCTGAGGACGTGCCGTGACTGATCAGCTGACCCGCGAGCGCACGGAACAGGGCGCCGCACTGGACCTGGACGCCCGGTTGGCCCCGGTGCTGGCTGCTGCAGGCGCCGACGCGGCCGCGGTCGACCGGGACGGCGTCTACCCCGATGCGGCAGTCGCCGCCTTGCGCGCTTCCGGGCTGCTCGGCCTGACCTTGCCGACCTCGGTCGGAGGGCTGGGCGCCGGACCGGGCGACTTCAGCCGGGTGGCGTACGAGATCGCTGGGGCCTGCGGGTCGACGTCGATGATCTACCTCATGCACGTCGCGGCGGCGATGACCGTCGCCGCCGGACCACCCGCCGGGCAACCTGACCTGCTTGCGGGGATGGCCGACGGCAGCGTGCTCGGCACCCTCGCCTTCAGTGAGCGTGGGTCGCGGTCGCACTTCTGGGCCCCCGTGTCGCAGGTGGTGGCTGAGGGTGATGGCGTCCGGCTGCGGGCGAGCAAGTCGTGGGTGACCTCGGCTGGGCACTTCCAGGTGGTGGTCGCCTCCGCGCAGTCGGCGGGTGGCGAGGGCGTCGACCTGTACGCCCTGCGCTCAGGCACCGACGGCATGGTCGTCGACAGTCCGTGGCGGGGGATGGGTCTGCGCGGCAATGAGTCCTCCCCGATGACGCTGGACGTGCTGACGGGTGATCCGGACCGGATCGGCGCTGTGGGCAGTGGCTTCGGCACGATGATGGGCACGGTGCTGCCGTGGTTCAACCTCGGCAACGCATCGGTCACGCTAGGACTGGCCGGTGCAGCTGTCTCGGCGACGGTGCAGCACAGCTCAGCGGCCCGCTTCGAGCAGATCGGTCAGAGCCTGGCTGATCTGCCCACCATCCGGGCTCGGTTGGCCCGGATGTCGATCCAGCTGGCGGTGCAGCGCAGCTTCCTGGCCACGGTGGCCGCGTCGATCGGTGCCCCTGACGAGGCCACGACCTTGCACGTCCTGGCGGTCAAGGCCGCGGCCAACGACGCCGCCCTGGAGATCACGGACGAGGCGATGAGGGTCTGCGGTGGTGCGGCCTTCTCTCAGCACCTGCCGGTGGAGAGGTACTTCCGCGACGCACGAGCGGGTCACGTCATGGCACCCACCTCGGACGTGCTGCTCGACTTCTACGGCAAGGCGATCACCGGCCTCCCGCTGTTCTGACCGGCCCGCTGTCCTGGCGCACCCGCATCACCGGAGGAGATCTGTGAGTCCCGCACCGCTGCTCGTCGGAGCTGTCGCCTACACCGCCAACGTCGTCCCGATCTGGGAAGGCATCCGGGAGTACTTCGCCGGCACCGAGGCTGAGATGGACTTCGTGCTGTACTCCAACTACGGCCGCCAGGTCGACGCGCTCGTCGCCGGTCAGATCGACGTTGCGTGGAACACCAACCTGGCCTGGGCACGGACCGTGCTGCAGACCGCGGGTGCCTGCCGGGCTGTGGCCTCGCGCGACATCGACCTCACCTTCCACAGCGTGCTGGTGAGCCGGGCCGGTGCCGGCTTCGAGGGCCCGGCCGCGTTGAAGGGTCGCCGACTCGCTCTCGGCAGCGCCGACTCGGCCCAGGCCGCGATCCTGCCGCTGCACTACCTCGCCGAGGCAGGGGTGGCCGAGTCCGACCTCGAGGTGATCCGGATCAACTCCGACCTCGGCAAGCACGGAGACACCGGCCGCAGCGAGCTAGACGCGATCCGGATGGTGCTGGACGGCGACGCCGACGCCGCGGCGATCGGGAACACGACGTGGCAGGCCATCGGGCGTGACGAGCTCATGCCCGGTGCGCTGGAGGCGTTCTGGGTGACGCCCCACTACAGCCACTGCACCTTCACGGTGATGGACTCCACACCGACCGAGCGCACCGACCCGTGGGTCGAGCGGCTGCTCGCGATGGACTGGGAGGTGCCCGACCAGCGTCGGATCATGGAGCTGGAGGGCTGTGAACGCTCCTGGGTGCTGCCGAACCTGGCCGGCTACACCTCGTTGTTCGCTGCTGTCGAGCAGCAGGGGGTCTCGGCGCGGTGGTGATCCTCGACCTCATCGAGGGGCTGGCACTGCTGGCCGAAGGCGACACGTTCACCCTGCCGGTGCGCGACGAGGATCTCGCCGTGGTGACCGTGTGGTGCGAGCGAACCGGCAACAGCGTGGCATCGCACGGCGACGGCCGGGTGGTGGTGCGCCGAGGGCGCGCCCCGGACCCGCTGCGGGACGTCGCACCGGACCGCCGGCCGGGTGTGCGGCTGTGGATGTACACCAACTTCGACTGCAACCTCGCTTGCGACTACTGCTGCGTCCGGTCCTCACCGAGCGTCCCCCGTCGCGCGCTCGGGCGGGACGTCGTGCCGCGGCTGGCCCTGGATGCTCCTGCCGCAGGTGTTCGCGAGCTGCTCCTCACGGGGGGCGAGCCGTTCCTGTTGCCCGACATCGCCGATCTCGTCAACGCGTGCGCGGCGTCCCTGCCCACGACGTTGCTGACCAACGGGATGCTCTTTCACGGGCGCCGCCTGGAGCGGCTCCGCGAGATGAACCGCGCCGTCTCGCTGCAGATCAGCCTGGACTCGGCCACGGCCGAGCGGCACGACTCCCACCGGGGCCGAGGATCGTGGGTGCGGGCGGTCGCAGGTGTGCGCACCGCCATCGAGGAGGGGTTCCGAGTTCGCGTGGCGGCGACGCTGGTCACACCGGACGTCGCCGAGGAACAGCAGCTGCGCGAGCTGCTGGACGGCCTGGGCATCGCGGTCGAGGACCAGGTGCTGCGTCCCCTCGCCAAGCGCGGCGAAGCCACCGGCGGTCTGGTGCTGAGCCAGGCGACCCTGCAACCGGAGGTCACCGTGACCGCGGACGGCGTCTACTGGCATCCGGTCGGTGCCGACGACGACGACCAGCTCGTCACCGTCGAGGTGTTCCCGCTCGCCGATGCCATCGCTGCCGTGCGTGACCGCTTCGTGGGGTACCGCCGACAGGCAGATGACGTGGCCCGGGCCTTCGTCTGCGCCTGAGAGCCGCTTCGCCGATGCGCCTTCCGCCACCGGACGTGGTGGTCGCAGGTGCGGCGCCTTCGATGCACCCTCGCAACAGCCTGCTGGGCGCGCGCTGGTCTCGAGATGATGGAATCGTGCTGACCTGTCTGACCCGGTGAGCCAAGGAGCCACGGCGCGTGAGCGACGACCCTGAGTCGGACTACCCGCTCCTGGCAGCGAAGTCATACCTCGCCGAGTCCGTGTTCCGGCCAGAGAACCTGCTGCGGGAGGCCAGACGCCAGAAGGGTCTGGCCGACGTGCCCGTGCCGCAGGTGTGCCTGCTGGACCCGGACGGCGACATCGTCGAGTACCTCTCGCGCACCGGAACCG
>JBBQFE010000420.1:0-3453 GCA_038321605.1 Mycobacteriales bacterium
GACAGGGCGTGCGGGTCCAGTCCCCTCGCCGCATCTACCAGCACCCGTTCGGCGGCCTGCACCTGTTCAGGCGGGAGCGCGGTGGGCAGGGCGTGCAACGTGGCCAGGATGACCCGCACATGCTCCCCACCCACCGCACCCGCACCCCTCGCCGCAGCCAGCACCGGCACCACCGGTGCCAGGACCGCACCGGTCAGCGTGATCCGGGGGCTCAACGCCCTCGCGTGGGTGACCCGGGTCTTCGCCACGCCCGCGGTGACACCCCACACCGGGCCCAACAACCGGTGAGTACTGGTGATCACCCACCCACCGGGCAGATCCCGCCGGTCCACCTCAGCGACCACCACATGATCGATCGTCTCCACCCGCCGCCGCAGCCGCTCAACATCAGCCACCCACCCCACCAGGTCCTGATCACCCAACCCCGACAGGTCCACCCCCAACACCCGCTCCACCGCACAAGCCAACGCCCGCAACGCCGCCACACACTCCGACACCGGGGCAGTCTGAGCAGCGTCGGTAGAGGCAGCATCGGCAGAAGCGGTGCCACCGTCGGCGCCCGCACCATCAACTGGCGGCTGGTTCCCTGTCATGCCAACAACGCTAGAACAGGGGTACGACAACTCCCCGTCCAAGAATCACGTTTATCCACAGGGGCAAACTCAATCACACCGCGTAACCAGAAATCACTCAACGGCATCTGGCACGCCGACCGACCAGCCCCCCGGCGGGACCGCCGTCTCACACAGCGCGGCGGAAAACCCACCGTCGTAACAACACGAAGCGGATAAGGGTGGCCACCAGGTTCGCGGTAACCAGGGTCACGAGCTCTACACCACGCTGCGGGTGCGTACTGATCAGGTGCAGGGCTGCGAGAGATCCGCTCGTAACGACCAGACCGATGGCGAATACCACCAATCCCTGAGCCTGGTGGGTCGCAGCTTTTGCCTTACCAGCAATGCCGAAGGTCAATCGACGATTCGCAGCAGTGTTTGCCATGGCGGTGACAAGCAGGGCGAAGAAGTTTGCCGCCTGGGCGCCTACTGAGCCGCGGAACAGCACGAAGAGCAGCAGGTAGGCCAGCGTGCTGACGACCCCGATGACGGCAAATCTGACGAGCTGTCGAAAGAGCCCGGGAGGTACGTCAGCGGCGCTGGGCTGCAACGGCTGACGCCCCAGTTGCGCACGCACTTCAGCGAGCGGCAGGGCACCGGTGGCGAGCGCCCGTCCCACTCTGAACACGCCCTTGAGATCGGCAACGGCTGTTGACACGATGTCCACCCGGCTGTCCGGATCGTCGACCCAGTCGACGGGAACCTCGTGGATACGCAGCCCGGATCGTTCGGCCAGGATCAACAGCTCGGTGTCGAAGAACCAGCCGGTGTCCTGGACCAGCGGTAGCAGCTGGCGTCCCACATCGGCGCGGATGGCCTTGAATCCGCACTGTGCGTCGGAGAACCGGGCAAGCAGGGTCGAACGCAGGATCATGTTGTAACAACGCGAGATCACCTCGCGCTTCGTCCCGCGGATCACCCTGCTGTGCCGGGACAGTCGCGATCCGATGGCCAGGTCCGAATGCCCGGAGATCAACGGTGCGACCAATGGCAGCAGTGCATTGAGGTCGGTGGACATATCCACGTCCATATAGGCGAGAACCTCGGCCTCCGAAGCCAGCCAAACCGTGTTCAGGGCTCGGCCACGGCCTTTCTGCTCCAGCCGTACATGACGCACCTCGGGCCACCGGCGAGCTAGGCCGGCGGCGACCGAGGGGGTGTTGTCGGTGCTGGCGTTGTCTGCGATCGTGATCGTGAATCGATAGGGGAAGAACCGACTCAGGTGCTGGTGCAACCGCTCGACGGCCGGCGCGAGGTCCACCTCTTCGTTGTAGACGGGGATGGTCACGTCGAGCATCGTCCGCAGCCGTGCCTGCTCTTCGTCTGTCTCGGAGGTTTCTGGAGTGGACTGGGCCAGCTGCGTCATGTGTTCAGCTTCGGCAGTCTGGCTTGCGCGCCCTTGTGCCCGACCTGTGGGTGGTCTTTGACTTCAGCCGGGCCGACCGCAGCGCCAGCAGTGCAGCATTGCGCGGCCCGTGACCCTCGCCCCGAGTGGCGATCGCATGGGTCACAGGCCGCACAACGCGGTCCGATGGCCTTACTTGGTGGCCGTCAGGTCATAGAGGGTGACTCCGCCGACCGTCGTGGCGCTGAAGGTGCTCTGCACCCAGCTTGCGATATCCGACGATGCGCTGCTGCCACCCTGCTGGTTGCCGAAGCCGCCACCGCTGGCGATGAAGTAGTGGATCTTCTTGGCTGCGACGTACGCCTTGAACTGCGCGAGCGTCGGGGACGGGTCGCTGCCGTTGAAGCCTCCGATCGCCATGACCGGCTGCTGGGACGCCAGCTGGAATCCGGCGGCGCTGTTCGAGCCGACCGCAGCGGCCACCCAGGTGTAGGAAGAGGAATTGGCCTTCAGTGCGCTGACAACCGCTGCCGAGGGAGTGCTCGCATCGAGCAGCCCGCCGGCCCCGCCGCCGCCCGCCCTGACCCCACCTGTCGTGCCACCGGGGGCGCCACCGTTAGCGCCACCAACCGGCCCGCCAGTGGTCCCACCACCAGTGGTCCCACCCGGGAAACCGCCAGGGAAACCGCCAGCCGTCCCGCCGGCTTGCCCCCCGATGCCACCCGGAGCTCCGCCGAACGCTCCGCGGGTGCCGCCGGGGAAGCCGCCGGCGCGTCCACCGGGACCGCGACCACCGAAGCCTCCGGCAGCGCCCGCCGGTCCAGCACTCGGGATCGAGCCGGTGTGGGGTGTCGCCGCGGTAGCGATCGAATAGGCGGCAGGTCCGGCGAGGGAGGCCACCAGCGCGGTAGCTGCCACCGCGGTGGCGACCTTTGCGGCAAGCCGTGTTGTCACCAGCAGCAGTAGGGCAGCTGCGATCCCGACGACGAGGATCGAATAGCGAAGCCAGGGCAGCCAACTGGAGTTGCGGTCCAGCAGGACGAACTGCCAGCCGACCGTGACGGCGACCGTGACCGCGAGGGCGACGCTGGCTGCAACGGTGTGGCGCATCCGCCAGAGCCCGATCGCCGTGATGCCGATGACCGCACCGATCGCCGGGGCGAGTGCGACGGTGTAGTACGGATGGATGATTCCCTTGGCGAAGCTGAACACCAGCCAGGTCACCACCAGCCAGCCGCCCCAGGCGATGAGGGCGGCGCGGGTGCGGTCGATGCGCGGTGCGCGCAGGGTGAACCAGAAGCCGAGGACCAGCATCAGCAGCGAGGTCGGCAGCAGCCACGCGATCTCGCCGCCCATCTCACTACCGAACAGACGATTCCACCCGGTCGCGCCCCACATGCCCGTGGCGTTGCCGCCCCCTCCGCCACCGACGACGCTGCCGGTCTCGTTGCCGGTGAGCCGGCCGAGCCCGTTGTAGCCGAGGGTCAATTCCAG
>JBBQFE010000421.1:0-3441 GCA_038321605.1 Mycobacteriales bacterium
AAGCGCGCCAACGGCTTCTCGAGACGTCTTTCCTGCCCGGCCGGACGTTCGCGTCACCAGCTGTCTTCAACCAGCAGCTGACCGAGTGGCTGCCGGTCGCGAACGCCCGCCGGGTCCGCGCGCTTCAGGCCAGCCCCGCTGAGCTGATCGAGGTCGACCGCGCGGCGATGCTGGCGTTGCCGGCACTGGCCCCACCAACCGGCCCGAGTGCGGATCCGGCTCGGCCGCGACTACTTCGTGCGGATCGCCGGCAGCGACTACTCCGTCGACCCCGTCATGGTCGGACGGATGGTCGATGCTGTCGCCGACCTGGGACAAGTGACCATCACCGGCGATGGCCGCACCCTGGGCTCACACGTCCGCTGCTGGGCCAGTGCCGTGACTGTCATTGACCCGGCGCCCACCTCCAAGCGGCTGCACGGCTGCGGATCGCGTTTTCTCAGCGCAACGACGACGCCGCCGAGGCGGATCCGTTGATGCGGGATCTGGCCGACCATGACCGGGCGTTCGGCGTTGTCATCACCCCCGAGCAGGTTGCCTGATGGCCACCGTCGAGCCTGCGGACGTCGACAAGCAGCTCGCCTACGTTGCTGGCGCGTTGAAAGCCCCGCGCATCGTCCAAGCCGCAGGTCGCCTCGCCGAACAGGCCCGCGTCGACGCCTGGACCCATGAGGCCTACCTCGCCGCAGTACTCGACCCGTGAGGTCGCCGCCCGCAACGCCTCCGGTGCTGAGCTGCGCATCCCAGCAGCGTGCCTGCCGGCCCGCAAGACACTCGACGAGTTCGTCTTCGACCACCAGCCCGGCATCCGCCGCTGCGGCCTGGCGCCCAACCCCGGTGGCTTCGCACCGCATCACCTGGGCCCGTTTTCCGTGTCCCGCCAAAACCGTGCAAGTCCAGACTTCGCGCGAGTGCGTCGCCCGTTCCTTGATCGGAGCAGCAGATCTGCCGACCGAGGGCACCTTCGCGGCCCTCACATTTGCCGATGACCAGCCTACACCAGGCGCGCGCGCAAGGGGACGATACAGACTGGGGTTAAGTCACGTCAGCCGTCAGCCGTCAGCCGTCAGCCGTCAGCCGTCAGCCGTCAGCCGTCAGCCGTCAGCCGTCAGCCGTCAGCCGTCACCGCACGCAGCGCCCAGACTCCCAGCCTGGCAAGGCCGAAATGAAGGGACTCACCAATGATCGTCGGGATCGCAGCATCGAACAACAGGACCTGCGCAGAATCGGTCGCGTGCGCTCGTCCACGGCAACCTCGGCCACTTGCGGCGCGTGGTGTCGATCTGGATTTCGAAGACATCGTGGATGAGTGGGGGAGGCAGTCCTTCCCAGCAAGTGATCCGCCCGCGAACTGGTAGTTACGGCGACGCGGCTCGCCCGTGTCGACCGGGAAGGAGACGCGATGCTGCTGTTAGAGGACGGCGAAGGGGGCGTCGTCGGCATCAATCCGCGAATTCGCAACAGACTTGGAGCATATCTACACGCTGACCGCCTAGACCGAGCCTTAGCCGCGGGGGTAAGCCCGGACTCGAACGCCTCGTTGGCGCTACGTGCGCAAGTCCTATCGTCGACATCAACGCGTGACAGATTGGCGGCTGGCCTCGAACGGATCATCCGCGAGACATCCGAACCGAGGACCAAGCTCGTGAGGACCGGGATCCCGCTTTCCCGCCAGGGAGTTCGAGAGAATCTGGCAGGACTCGAGGAGGTCAGGCGACGACTGTCCTCCGCCGGCCTGCTCCCCACAGGGTGCATAGCTCAGGCCTCTGTCTTGCTGACCACGGGGTCGAGCCCATTATTTCGCGAGAGCCGAACTCACGACCTAGCACACGCTGTTCAGAACATGGTTGCAGCGATGAATTTCGACTGCTAAGAGTTACACCCGGCTGCAAGCTGCACATGGCCGCAGGGGGTCGCGCGATTCGCCGAACCCACGTCAGGCCATTGCGATCGTTCAGTTCGTCAGCAGGATGCCAGCAGGCAGAGTCAGCCCCAAAACCCTTGACCATTTCGAGCGCGATGTAGTCGTGGTGAACCGAAGATCGCGGAACCTGTTCACCGGCCAGGACCTGATCTGAACGCCGATTGAGTCGCGGTCGGACGCCGCCCAATTGGAACGTCAGCACCGCGATCGTGACCAGCGCCGATCGTCTGGGTGCTTGGCGCGTGAGCAATCAGGGTGGTCGCCAGCACCGCGGCCCAGGCGACTTCGGCCCCATTGAGGGCCCGGAAGACAATCCGCCCGGTCGCGAGCCCGGTGCGCAGGTGAAGTCCTGGAGCACGGAACTTCAACGGCGCTTCGAGAAACGAGATGGCTAAAACCATGCCCAGCCAGAGCAGAGTTGCTGCTGTCGCCACTCGCAGCGCGATGTCGCTCATGATTGTGAACGGGCCTTGGTCACGTGAGCGACGCACAAGTCGGGCTCGACGAAGGGATCGAGCCTGTCGACAGTGATGGACGTCTTCATCGCTGCCATCGCGCCTTGCATGAGGCCGAGGTGCAGGGGACAGATCACGTCTGCGTGGTCGTCGACCAAGTCCAAGAACGGACAGTGTCGGATCCGCACCTGGGTGGCTCTCGGTCCTTGCAGCGGTTCTGGCTGGAAACCGAGCTTAGCAAGGAGGCCGACCAACCGGGTCAGAGCTCTCGCCCGGGTTTCCGCGCCATGTCGCGGAGGATCAATCAAGGATGGCGCCCAGGCCCGTCCCAGTTTGATGGCCCGGTCGGTCGGATCAGTTGAAGCGGCCGCCAAGTGGGCGGTCAGTATCGCGGCTAGCAGCCGGTAGTTCGATGGACCGTTGGGGTTCATCGATCGGCTCGCGCTATACAGGACCGGTGGTCGTCCGGGGCCCGACGCGTCGCCCAGCAAGCGCTCGACACGTCCCGCGTCGATGAGGACGTCAAGGTGGAAGCGCACAGTATTCGGGTGCACCTGGAGCTGCTCGGCGATCGACGCGACGCTCAACGGGGAGCTGGTTGCGCGCAACATCTGCAGAATCAGTTCGCGTCGCCCCTGAAGGTCTGGAACGGACGGCATCGCTACCTCGGATTGATTCATGTGCTCTGGGATGGCAACGCAGCGATCATAGGCGTGTCCCCTTTGAGTGCCCCAAGCTTGCCGGCACCACCGGGCGAGTCGAGCGGGCCGGTTTCGCCCGGCAGCGTCTCGGTGAAGAACCGCGCATTTTCGTGCGTGTACTCCTTCCATTGATCCGGCAAGTCATCCTCGTAGGAGATGGCCTCGACGGGGCAGACCGGTTCGCAGGCGCCGCAGTCGACGCACTCGTCCGGGTGGATGTAGAGCATCCGCCCGCCTTCGTAGATGCAGTCGACAGGGCACTCTTCTACGCACGCCCGGTCCTTGAGGTCCACGCACGGGAGTGCGATCACATATGTCATGACCGGAGTTTACCCAAAATCGACTTGTAGGAATAGGATGC
>JBBQFE010000422.1:0-3416 GCA_038321605.1 Mycobacteriales bacterium
TGCCCCGCGTGGACGGTGCATCAGGCACTCGGCCATATCGTCGCGATCACCAAGCAGACACCGCCGAAGTTCTTCGCCAAATTTGTCAGAAGTGGCTTCGCGTTCAACACCATGATCGCCAAGGACCTCGCCAGGGAGTCCGCCGGCACACCGCAGCAGACCCTGACCGAGCTGAAGAACCACCTCACAGACACGACCTCCCCGCCCGGGCCGGTGGACTCCTGGATCGGTGAGATGGTCGTACACGGCGCGGACATTCGTTGCCCGCTCGGGATGAGTTACTCACCGCCCGTCCAGACCACCATCCAGGTCGCCGACTTCTACAAATCCTCGAATCTGCTCATCGGCCGCAAACGACGCATCACCGGCCTGCGCCTGCACGCCACCGATGCTAACTGGACCCACGGCTCAGGCCCGACCATCAGCGGCCCGATGCTCTCGCTGGTACAGGCGATGACCGGTCGCCACGCAGCGCTCGCGGACCTGATAGGTGACGGGGTGGCTGAACTGCGGTCCCGAATGCCCTAGCGTTCACGCCCCCACCGGTTTGATATGCCCCACAAGCGCCATGGCGCCGTGGGTGCATATCAAACCCCGGGGGCGGGCGGAGACCCTCACTCCACCGGGTCCAGACGGTGCATCCTGGCCATCGCCGTCCGCGAGACCGATCGGGGCACTGTGCGGCCGGTCCGGGACGACACCACGAGCATGACCACCACGGCAACGGTCATTGACACCGGTGCGGGCGCCGACAGGAGCGCCGCCCACCATCCCGCATGCGGCATGCTGGTCAGGCTGAGCAACACAGCCGCACTGGCCAGCACACCGCCGCTCACAACACCCGCCGCAGCGCCAGCCGGAGTCAACCGATCTGACCAGATTCCCAGCACCAGCAGTGGCGTTATGGTCGACACGGCCAGCGAGAACGCCCAGCTGACGCAGATGCTGATGTCGACGTCGCGTGCCGCGAGCGACACCATCGCGGCGATCACGGTCGCACCCACAACTCCCCAGCGCAGTAGGGGAATCGAGTCCAGCCGAGCACGGTCACGCCGCACGATGTCGTGACTGATCGCGCTACCTGCGGTCAACAACAGGCCGGCGGAGGTCGACAGGAAGGCGGCGAACGCACCCGCCGAGGTCATCGCGCTGAGCACCCCACCGCCGCCGACCTTGGTGAGGCCAGGTAGCACCGCGACGACGCTGTCGGTGCCTCCGGTCAGGTAGAGCTGCGGTGCGAGCGCGCGCCCGATCAGGCCGTACAGAGCAGGGAAAAGGTAGAAGAAGCCGATCAGGCCGACCGTACCCACGGCCGTACGCCGGGAGTCACGCCCGGTGGTGTTCGTACCGAACCGGACCAGGATGTGCGGAAGGCCCGCGGTCCCGAGCGCGAAGGTCAGCACGATGCTCAGGGTCAGGTACAGCGGATGGCCCACGCCCGGCAGCGAGATCAGCGGCCGCTGCCAGCTCGACCCTCCCAGTTCGGCCTGCCCGGACACCGCGGGAACCCGCTCGCCGGCGGCGAAGACGACTCGGCTGCGATGGGCGAAACTCACCGGTCCGGTCGGCAGAGTGGTGGCCACGCCGTCCACTTCGACCGCGGTCGGCTGCCCGATGACGAGCGCCGTGTGCGCCGGCAACGTCACCGTGGTGGTGGTGGCGAACCGGGTGCCTTCCAGGCGCACGACATCCGAACGCTCGGCGGGATGAAGTGCGATGAGCAGTACCACGGCAGGTACGGCCACGCAGGCGATCTTCACTGCGTACTCGAAGGCCTGCAGATAGGTCGCGCTGCGCATTCCGCCGACCACGACGATGCCGGCGATGACAGCAGCGGTCGCTGCGACACCGATCGGATAGGGCACTGCTGCCGCATCGCTCAGGATCAGGCCCGCCCCTTTGAGCTGAGGTACGACATAGAGCCCACTGATCACGAACGCCACCCCGGCGATCAGCCGTCTCAGCGGCAGACTTCCCAGCCGTCCCTCGACAAAGTCGGGCACTGTGTAGCCACCGAAACGGCGCAGCGGAGCGGCCACCAGGACCAGTAGCGTCACGTAACCGGCAGTGAATCCGATCGGGTACCACATGCCACCGATGCCAATCTTCATCACGGCCCCGGCAACTCCGAGAAACGATGCCGCCGACAGGTACTCACCGGCGACCGCGGTGGCGTTCGCCCGGGTACCGATCGATCGCGAGGCAACCAGGAAGTCGCCGGTCCCGCGCAGCGCACGAACCCCACGGGAACCGACGATCAGGCTGGCCACCAGAACCACCAGGATCCCGATGATCGAGGCCATGTCAGTCGCTTCCGCGTGCTTGTCTGGCGGCGAGGGCGGCTTCGAGTCGGTCCACCGCGCGGCGGTGTCGGACCGCCAGCAGCAGCAGTAACGGGTAGAACGCGACGCCGAGGACGAGCCAGACCAGCGGGACCGATCCCACCCGCAGGCGAACCAGCACGGGGGCGCCGGCCAGAACCAGCGGAACCAGGATCAGCGCTCCGAGCAACATCACCATCGTGCGAAACGCAAGGTTGCGCTGCACCCGCATGGTGACCGCCAGGCCGGCGTTGTCCGCTGCAACCACGCGGTCCTCGACGGCTGGCATTTCGCCGAGCGCCGCGGGTGGCAGGCCGAGCGCCTCCCGGGTCTGCGGGCTCATCACGCGATGCCGCCGAGGTGCCGTCACTGGCCCTCCCGGGACAGTCCACCGCGTCGACCGAGGTCCCGGATGCGGTCGCGCAGCAGATTTGCCTGCCGCCGGCTCACCGGCAGATCCCGGCCACCGACCCTGACTAGTTGCCCACCGAGAGGATCCCTCGCGAGCTCGCTGACAAACCGCAACGCAATGAGATAACTGCGGTGGACGCGTAGGAATCCGTGCTCCCGCCAGCGCGTCTCGAGCTCGGACAACGGCATCCGGACGACATGCACCCCCGCCTGGGCGCCGCGGGTGTAAAGGTGCACGTAGTCGCGGTGTGCCTCGGCGTACAGCACATCCTCGCGGCGGATGAAGAACGTTCGACGCCCGTCGTCGATGGCGAGCATCGACAGGTCGTCATCGGCCGGCTGCGCCGTGTCTTCGCGTGAGGTGAGGCGCCGCTCCACCCGGTTGAGTGCGTCTGCCAACCGCTCGGCGCGTAGCGGTTTGAGGACGTAGTCGGCTGCGTCGAGGCTGAACGCGTCAGCAGCCCGGGCCTCGTAGGCGGTGACGAAGACGATCACCGGACGATGCAACTGCCCGGCGAGCACACCCGCCAGCTCAACCCCGTCCAGGCCGGGCATGTTCACATCGAGGAACACCACATCGAACGGCGCATTCTGCAGCAGACGCAGCGCCTGGATGCCGTCAGCAGCGGAGGTGATGACGCCGATTCGTGGATCCTGCCCGAGCTGGTGGATCAGTTCGTCCAG
>JBBQFE010000423.1:0-3411 GCA_038321605.1 Mycobacteriales bacterium
GACACCGAGTGGGTGGTGATCGCCAATCCGGACGTGGTGTGGACCCCCGGATCGCTCGATGCGCTGCTGGCGGCGGCGGCTCGCTGGCCGCGGGCAGCCACCCTCGGGCCGCTGATCAGGACCGAGCACGGTGAGCTGTACCCGTCGGCGCGGGCCCTGCCTTCGCTGGGGCGTGGGATCGGACATGCGCTGCTGGGCCCCTGGTGGCCGTCGAACCCGTGGACCGCCGCCTACCACCGGGACAACGACGCACTTCAGGAACGCTCGGCGGGTTGGCTGTCCGGATCCTGCCTGCTGGTGCGGCGGGAGGCGTTCGACTCGGTCGGTGGCTTCGATCCGGCTTACTTCATGTATTTCGAGGATGTCGACCTCGGCGATCGGTTGGGCAGGGCCGGCTGGCTGAACGTGTACGTGCCGTCGTCGGAGGTCATGCACCTCGGCGGTCATTCGACAAGCAAACGGCGTTCTGCCATGGTGGCGGAGCATCACCGCAGCGCCTGGACGTACCTTTCCAAGCGCTATCAGGGTGCCCGCTGGGCGCCCCTGCGGCTGGTGATCCGGATGGGGCTGAAGGCACGGGTGGCCCTGCTCACCGCCCGGGCCCCCGGCCCGACGGCGAATGCCGACATCGATGGGAAGGACGCATGACCGCGCTCGCAAGTTCGAAGGTGGACGCGATCGTCCTGGTGGGCGGTCAGGGCACCAGGCTGCGGCCACTCACGCTGTCAGCCCCCAAACCGATGCTGCCGACAGCGGGGGTGCCGTTCCTGACCCACCTGCTGTCCCGGATCCGGGCGGCCGGCGTCTCGCACGTGATTCTCGGCACCAGTTATCAGGCCGAGGTGTTCAGCGATCACTTCGGGGACGGCAGCGAGCTCGGTCTGGAGCTGGAATACGTCTTCGAGTCCGAACCGCTGGGGACCGGTGGGGGTATCGGCAATGTCCGGCACCTGTTGCGCGGCGACACCGCGATGATCTTCAACGGCGACGTGCTGTCCGGTTGTGACCTGACCGCGCTGCTGGCCACCCACGAGGCGGCTGCCGCTGACGTGACCCTGCACCTGACGCGGGTGAGCGACCCGCGCGCGTTCGGTTGCGTCTCCACTGATGACAGTGGCCGGGTGACCGCCTTTCTGGAGAAGGACCCCAACCCGGTCACCGACCAGATCAACGCCGGCAGCTACGTGTTCAGTCGTGCGGTGCTGGAGTCGATTCCGGTAGGCCGACCGGTGTCGGTGGAGCGCGAGACGTTTCCGCAACTGCTGGCCGGCGATGCGATGGTGGCCGCGTACGTCGACTCGACCTATTGGCGTGACCTGGGAAAGCCGAGCGACTTCGTTGCTGGATCTGCCGATCTGGTAAGGGGAATCGCCCCCAGCGCCATCATGACCGGCCGTACCGGCGAGTCGCTGGTGCTACCCGGCGCCCAGGTCGCAGGCGATGCTGTGCTGCGTGGCGGCAGCACCGTGGGGGCGGGCTGCGTCGTCGGAGCGGGCGCGGTCGTGGACGGTTCGGTGCTCTTCGACGGCGCACGCATCGGGGCCGGCGCGCGGGTCACGGACAGCATCATCGGCGCGCGCGCCCGGATCGGGGAGTCCACGGTGTTGTGTGACGTGGTCATCGGCGACGACGCGGTGATCGGCAGCCGGGTCGAACTGCTGGCCGGCGCCCGGGTCTGGCCCTCGGTCGAACTCGCCGACGGTTCCGTGCGGTTCTCCGCCGACGCCTGAGCCGATGGCGGCGCACACCCGACACTGGCAACTGGACCGCCCGCTCGACCTCGCCCGGACGTTGGGGATGCTGCGCCGCGGTCCGGGTGATCCGACGATGCGCCTGACCGCGGGGGAGGTGTGGCGCAGTTCGCGCACTCCCGAAGGCCCGGCCACGGTTCGGCTACGCGTGGTCGGCACGGAGCTGGTGACCGAGACCTGGGGACCTGGCGCCGAATGGCTGTCGGCGTCGGTACCGGCGTTGGTCGGTGAGTCAGATGACTGGAGCGGGCTGGACCTGTCCGCCCATCCGATGCTGCAGCGGACCCGTCGCCTGCACCCGGGAGTGCGGCTGCCGCGCACCGGCCTGGTGATGGATGCGCTGGTTCCGGCCGTGCTGGAGCAACGGGTGACCGGAACCGAGGCCTGGCGGGCCTGGCGGTCCGTGGTGGGTGCTTTCGGCGAGCCCGCACCGGTGCCCGACTCAGGCTCGGCGCCAGCGGAGCTCCGGCTTCGGGTGGCACCTTCGCCCGAGCGGCTGCTCGAGGTACCCAGCTGGGAGTGGCACCGGTTCGGCGTCGACGGGCAGCGCTACCGAACCGCGCGCGCCGCCGCCACCGTCGCGACCCGGTTGGAGGAGTGCGTGCAGCTCGCCGCAGCGGGAGACCTGGCGGCAGCGCACCGGCGCTTGCGGGTGGTACCCGGCGTCGGGGAGTGGACGGCCGCCGAGACCTCACTGCGGGCCCTCGGTGACGCGGACGCGGTCAGCGTGGGCGACTTTCACCTTAAGAATCTGGTGGGTTTCGCTCTGACCGGGGCGGCCCGCACCGACGACGAGACGATGGTCGGACTGCTCGAAACCTGGCGTGGTCAGCGCGCACGGGTCGTCCGGCTGATCGAGTTGTCAGGCCTGCGACCGCCGAAATACGGCCCGCGGTTCAGCCCGCATGACATGCGGGCGATGTGAACCCGCGGCTCAGCTGAAGCTGGTCAGCACCGCGGTGGACAGGGCGGGCCAGGCCTGGATGGCCCAGGAGTCGAAATCCCGGTCGGTCAGCGCGACCAGGCCGAGTTTCGCCTGCGGGTCGACCCAGAACATGGTGCCGCTGCGGCCGAAGTGCCCGTACGTGCCCGGGGAGTTCTCCGGTGCGGTCCAGTGCGGCTGCTTGTGCGAGCGGAGCTCCAGGCCGAGGCCCCAGTCGTTAGGGTCCTGGAGTCCATAGCCGGGAAGCACGCCACGAAGGCCGGGAAACTGCACACTGGTCGCCGCGGCAAGGGTTTCGGGGTGCAGCAGGCCCGACGGTGCGAGCAGTTCCGAGATCAGAGCGGCGAAGTCGCGGACGGAGGCGATGCCGTCCTTGGCGGCCGAACCTGGCAGGGAGGCGGTCGTCATCTGCAGCGGTTGGAACACCGCCTCGCGGAGGTAGTCGGCGAAGTCGATGTCGGTGGCCGCGGCGATCAGGTCGCTGATCACCTCGAAGCCGGCGTTGGAATAGATCCGCCGGCTGCCGGGTGCCGCGGCTCGCTGCCGCCGGTCGGGTCCGATGCCCGAGGCGTGTGCGAGCAGGTGGCGCAGGGTGGCGCCCGGTAGCTCGACGGCCAGCGAGGCACCGTTGCCGTCGCCCAGCCCGGTGTCGAGCGTCAGCGCGCCCTCCTCGACCGCGACGAGGGCGGCCAGCGCCGCGAGGGGTTTGGTCAGCGA
>JBBQFE010000424.1:0-3403 GCA_038321605.1 Mycobacteriales bacterium
CAGCACAATGCCCGCCACCCCTATCGCGACGGCCAGCGGCGGCGTACGTCTGCCTGCCCGCGGTGGCGCCGCAGGAAGCGCACCGGGGATGCCCCGCCCCTGCCCGGCGCCCCGCGAACCAGCGGGCGGCAGCGCTGCCAGCTCGTCGCGGGCCTCGGTTTCGGCCGGCTCGCCGGGCACCGAGGCGGCGTAGTAAGGGTCAGCTAGTTGGCTGCGGTACGGGTCCACGACCGGAGTGCGCGCCAGCTCGCGGGCGTCCGCGCGTCGCCTGGCAGCGCCAGGACGGTCGAAGCGCGTTGCGGGCACACCGATCACGGTAGCCCGCCGAGCCGTCGACCGGGCCGGGTCGGGTCCACCACGGCTCGCGCGAGCTGGGCCGGTGAGCTTGCCGAGCAGGGAAATTCCGATAGGTTCTGCCCGAGGTCATGATGCGTGGTTCACCCGCGGTATGGGTGGGTATATCGACATGACGAAACAGGTGTCGAACAGGGAGACCAGGCAGATGACCCAGTGGGGAAACGACCCGAGTTCCGAATCGGGCGACAAGAACGTGCCTTCGCAACCCGAGCAGTGGGGTCAGCCCAGCCAGCCCGCGACCCCGGGCCAGCCCGACCCTGCCGCCCAGCCCGAGGCTGCTGGCCCACCGGAGCCTGCCGCCCAACCCGATCCGTGGGCACAGCCGCAGCAACCGCAGTACGGCCAGCCGCAGCAGCCGGCGCAGCCGGATCCGTGGGCGCAGCCGCAGCAGCCGCAGTACGGCCAGCCGCAGCAACCGGCGCAGCCGGATCCGTGGGCACAGCCGCAGCAGCCGCAGTACGGCCAACCGCAGCAACCGCAGTACGGCCAGCCGCAGCAGCCGCAGTACGGGCAACCGCAGTACGGCCAACCGCAGCAGCCGCAGTACGGGCAGCCGCAGTACGGCCAGCCGGGCGGCTACGCCGCGGCTCCGGCGTACTCGGCGTACGGACAACCGGCCGCGGTCGCAGGATCCCCGGCGGGGATGGGCAGCAGGTTCGTGGCGCTGGTGATCGATTGGGTCGTCGTGTTCATCCCCTATCTGATCCTCTACGTCATTGTGGCGGCAGCGTTCGTCTCGTCCTCGAGGACGACCTGCGACAGCAGCACCGGCAGCTTCAACTGCACGACCACCGGCGGCAGTGGCGGTGGTGTCCTGGTGCTGCTCGAACTCCTGTGGTTGGTCCTCGCGTTCGGCTACTACGGGTACTTCAACGGGGTCAAGCAGCAGACGATCGGTAAGCGGATCATGAGCATCAAGGTCGTGGACGGTGCCACTGGCGGTCCGATCGGGCTGGGCAAGGCGCTGCTGCGGTACCTGGTCCTGGCGATCACCGGTGCCATCTGCACGCTCGGTTACTGGTCGCCCTTCTTCGACGGAACGAAGCGCAATCAGGGTTGGCATGACAAGTCGGCCAACAGCTTCGTAGTCAAAGCACCCAAGTAGGCCGGTCCGGCCGGATCCATGGCATGAGCAGCCTCAGCGCCCGCCGCACGGCGGCACCCCGGACCCCGGTGGTCCTTGCGGGTGCCGCCCTGGCGGCGTTGCCGGTGCTCTACAACATCAACCCCAACACGACCCACCTGCCGCTCTGCCCGCTGCACGCCGTCACCGGGTTGAACTGTCCGCTGTGCGGCGCGACCCGGGCCACCTACGCCCTACTGCACGGCCAGGTCGCGACCGCGCTGCACGACAACGCCCTCTACGTGCTCGGCCTACCGTTCCTACTCGTCCTGTGGTGGCGCTGGTTCGCTGCCGAGCGGTCCGGCGCACCTCGAGGTCGGCTGCTGCCTCGACGAGTTTCGGCCACCCTGGTCGTACTGGCAGTGCTGTTCGGAGTGTTGCGGAACGTTCCCGTCGGCGCCTGGTTGTCGCCGCCCGGCTGAGGCCGACTGCCCGGTGCTGCTGCGCTGCCCCGTTACCGCCGGGGGCCGGCCGGTACTGTCCGTGCCATGAGCCTCGAGCCCTCCGCTGCCGCACCGGACGTTCCGCAAGCCACCGGCCAGAGCACGGTCGACCGTCCGCGCACAGTGGACTACGCCCTCTACGCGATCGCCGCCCGCTGCGTGCTGGTGATCGCGTACTCGCTGTCGCTCTACACCGCGCGGAGCACCCTGATCCAGACCATCCGTACCAGCCCCCAGGCCAAAGGCTGGACCGATGCGCACATCAACAGCGCGTTCGACAGCGCCGTACGGTCGAACATCCTGGTGGCGGTGATCGGCTCGGTACTGATCCTGCTGGTGGCCCGGTTCATCCGCGACGGCAAGAACTGGGCGCGGTGGATGTTCGCCGTCCTGGTGGTCTTTCCGTTGAGCCCGCTGTCTGACGTCCTGAGGATCTTCGGCGTGACCGCCGACGCACCGATCCTGGTGCGGGCGCTGTCGGTGCTGACCGGGCTGGCGGCGCTGGCCGCGGTGATCCTGCTCTTCATCCGGCCGTCCGCGCCGTTCTTCCGCCGTCGACCGATGCCCGACGGTGGCATCCCGATCGCCGGTGCGGGCTCGGGACTCCTCGCGGGCCTCATGCGGCCACGGGGTTCGAGCGCACTGGGTAACACCGCAGCCACGGCGAAGCCGACGGGCAGCGCGCCGGCCGCGACAGGTCCGGCCGCGCCCAGCAGGCGCTCCGCTCCGCGGGCCAAGTCACGCAAGGCACCGGGCGAGTGACCGAACCCGTTGGCGGCTATGCGCTGGTGACCGGTGCCTATTCGGGTATCGGTGCTGCCTTCAGCCGTCGACTGGCGGCCGAGGGCCGCGATCTGGTGCTGGTCGCGCGTACTACGGAACGGCTGGACGAGATCGCCGCGCAACTGCGGGACCGCTATCTGATCACCGTCGAAGTCCTGACAGCTGATCTGGCCACCGACGCCGGATGTGCTGCCGTGGTCGCGCGGATCGGGCAGGTCGACAAGCCCATCGAGACGCTGATCAACAATGCCGGCATCGGCCTCTACCAGGGGTTCGGCAGGGCACCGCTCGCGGACGAGGAGCGCCTGCTGGACGTCAACGTCCGTGCCGTGCTCAGGCTGACCCATGCAGCGGTGAACGCCATGCGCCCCCGTGGACGCGGCGAGATCGTCAATATCTCGTCCGTGGCGGGGTTCATGCCCCGGGGCGCGGCGGTCACCTACGCCGCGGCCAAAGCCTGGGTGACCTCGTTCAGCGAGGGGGTGGCCCTGTCGCTGGCGGGGTCCGGCGTGAGCGTGAGTGCCATCTGTCCGGGGTTCACGCACACCGAGATCCACCAACGTGCCGACACCGACATGAGTCACCTGCCCAAGTGGATGTGGCTGGAGGCGGACCTGGTGGTGGCTCAGGGACTTGCGGACGCCCGCGCGGGCAAGCCGGTCAGCATTCCGAGCCGCCGGTACAAGGCGATCGGGCT
>JBBQFE010000425.1:0-3403 GCA_038321605.1 Mycobacteriales bacterium
GAAGAGGATCATCTGTGGCTCAAACCGATGCCGATCGGGCACCCGACACCAAACACGCCTCCGGCCCGCCGACCGGCTCCAGCGGTGACGGCAACAAGTGGTGGACCCTGGTGGCGGTGTGCCTGGGCACCTTCATGCTCCTGCTCGACATCACCATCGTGAACGTGGCGCTTCCAGACATCCAGTCGGCGCTGCATTCGAGCTTCTCTGACCTGCAATGGGTCGTGGATGCCTACGCGCTCACCCTGGCGGCGCTGCTGCTGACCTCTGGCAGCCTCGCGGATCTGTACGGGCGTCGGCGGCTTTACGTCATCGGCCTGGTGGTGTTCTCGCTGGCGTCCCTGCTCTGCGGAATCGCCGGTGACACGTTGTTGCTGCAACTCTCCCGCGCGTTGCAGGGCGTCGGTGGCGCCGTCATGTTCTCGGTGTCGCTGGCGCTGCTCGCCGATGCCTTCCGCGGAAAGGACCGTGGGGTGGCGTTCGGCATCTGGGGCGCGATCACCGGCCTGGCGGTCGCGATCGGCCCGTTGCTGGGCGGGGCACTGACCTCTGGTCTGTCCTGGCGTTGGATCTTCTTCGTGAACCTGCCCATCGGGGTGCTGGCGGTGAGCATCGCCCTGACCAAGGTGGCCGAATCCCGCTCGCCACAGGCGCGACGTCCGGACTGGATCGGTTTCGGTCTGTTCTCGGTCGCCCTCGCGAGCCTGGTGTACGGCCTGATCGAGTCGAATCAGCGCGGCTTCGGCGATGCCCGGGTAATCACCTGCCTGATCCTCGCGGCGGTGCTCATCGCCGGCTTCGTGGTCACCGAGCTCCGGGGCAAACACCCGATGTTCGACCTGTCCCTCTTCAGGCTTCCCACTTTCACCGGCGGGGCGGTGGCCGCGTTCGGGCTCAGCGCCTCGATCTTCTCGCTGCTGCTCTATCTGGTGCTCTATCTGCAGGACATCCTCGGTTACAGCGCGCTGGCCACCGGCGTCCGGCTGCTGGTGCTCTCGGGGGGAATCCTCGCCACCTCGACCATCGCCGGCCGGCTGACTTCCCACGTGCCGGTGCGATGGTTGATCGGACCAGGACTCCTGCTGGTCGGTGTAGGGCTGCTGCTGATGCGCGGTCTGGATGCGTCCAGCGGCTGGACGCATCTGATCCCTGGGCTGATCCTCAGCGGAGCCGGAGTGGGCATGATCAACCCGCCACTGGCCTCGACCGCGGTCGGCGTCGTGCCGCCGCAACAGGCAGGGATGGCCTCCGGTATCAGTTCCACATTCCGCCAGGTCGGCATCGCGACCGGCATCGCCTTGCTGGGAACCCTCTTCTCGAGCCAGGTCAAGGGTTATCTGGTCGACCATGTCAGCCAGGTGCCGGGTCTGGCGGGCCGTGGGTCCGAGATCGCTACCGCTGTGCAGTCCGGGACCATCGGTAAGACTCTTGGCCAGCTGCCGCCCGCTATCCGTCCCCAGGTCGCCGCGATCAGTAAGACCGCCTTCACCACCGGCCTGAATCAGATCCTGCTGGTGGCAGCGATCATTGCGCTTTGCGCGGCAGTGGTGTCGCTGTTGACCATTCGTACCAAGGACTTCGTCCAGCAGCAGCCGCAGCGCTGATCTACTGCCGGGTCGGGCAAGGCGGCCGGGTGACCTTGGTTGAGGTCACCCGGCCGCCTGGTCCGTGCCTCAGGCGCGCTCGAAGGCGCTGACAGCCGCCTCGGTGAACGCGGGCAGGTCATCGGGGTTACGACTGGTGATGAGCAGCCAGCCCCCGGCGTCCGAACTGACGACTTCTTCGTCGGCCCAGGACGCGCCCGCGTTGCGGAGATCTGTCTGCAGGCTGGGCCAGCTCGTCATCGACTTGCCCGAGACGACGCCTGCCTCGATCAGAGTCCACGGCGCATGGCAGATAGCTGCCACCGGCTTACCCGCACTGACGAAACTCTGCACGAAGGCGACGGCGTCCTTGTCGGTGCGCAGGGCGTCCGGGTTCGCAACGCCGCCCGGCAACACCAGCCCGGCGAAGTCGGACTGCACTGCGTCCGCCACCGTCAGGTCGACGTCGAAAGCGTCACCCTTGTCGAGGTGGTTGAACGCCTGCGCCTTGCCCTCGGCGGGTGCAATCAGCACCGGCTGTCCGCCGGCCTGCTCGACAGCCTGCCAGGGAGCTGTCAGCTCAACCTGTTCGATGCCCTCGTTGGCAACCAGAAATGCGATCTTCTTACCGGTGAGGCTCATGCGCTCACTCAACTTTCCCACTGTTCGGCGCCACCTCTCAGAGGAAGTTTCACGACACGACCGCAGTGTTAGCTGGTCGCGTCGGCTGACGCCACCGTCGAGTCTACCCAGGCCCTCGCGACTTGGGTGCTGTCGACAGCCGATCGACGACGAGTCCTAACGCCGATCGCGAAGCGCCGGTGGCCGACAGCGAACGCCCCTCGCCGCACCGGAAACCGTCACCGGACCCGCACCGAACGGCAGCACCACGGTGTCACCGGTGCTGACCGGCAGTTCACCCCACGCCCCGGCAAGGACGCCAGAATTGGCGGTGACGATCACGATCGAGAATGCGGCGTCCATGACACCTGCGCCCCAGGGTTGGGCACGAAAGAACTCAGCTGCCTCGACGGGTAGCAGCGACCCGGGCGCCGGCGTCCGCAACTCCCCCAGTCGATCCCCGGTCAGGGCCGACCTATCCACACAGTGCATCGCGTCGTCTGAGGAGAGCCCCAGAAAGGCATCCTCTCGGGTCAACGGAAAGCCTTCCCATTCCAGCATGATCGACAGGTCCGAGGGCTCCTGCAGTTCCACCAGCAGGATGTCGCTGCCAATTGCGTGCGGCATGCCCGCCGGGCACAGAATGGCATCGCCTGCCTGCACCGGAACGCGGTGTGTGACTTCCAGCAGTTCGGCCACCTGCTGCTGGTCCACCCAGCGGGAGAGCTCCGGCAGGCTCACATCCCGGGTGAAGCCCATGTTGATCACCGCACCCGGCGCGGCGCCGAGCACCACCCACGCCTCGGTCTTTCCGTACGGGGAAGCCAGATGCGAGCGCGCAAAAGCCTTGGACGGATGGACGTGCAGCGGCAGACGCTGGCCGGCGTCGAGCAGCTTCACCAGCAGGCCGCTGTAGGAGGGGTCGTCCGTGCTCGCCCGATCGGGTCCCAACCAGCCGGCCGGATCCGCCGATATCGCATCGATCAGCAGCATGCCGTCGGCCAGTGCGCTCAGCCCGGACTTTTGCTGAGCGAAACGGGTGGTGGTCGAGCCGACCCAGTCCTCGGGCCGCGGCGGAAGTTCGCGATCGCGAAACGTCGCCATCCTGCCTGACCCGCGGTAGAAGGTGTTCGGCTGATTGGGCGCGAGCATCATCGGTTGCACGGCAGGTTCACCCTTCTCTCAGTGGGATTCTCGGG
>JBBQFE010000426.1:0-3402 GCA_038321605.1 Mycobacteriales bacterium
GCCGCGGTTGACCGGTGACCACAGCACCTTCGCGACGGTCCAACGGCAGATCGAGCAGGGCGGGGGCGGCTACTTCCTGGTCGGTCAGAACCCCGCGGTGGGCACGGCCAACTCCAAGATGCAGCGCACAGGCATGGCGAACCTGGATTGGCTGGTGGTGCGTGACATGGTCATGATCGAGAGCGCCACGTTCTGGCAGGACGGCCCCGAGATCGAGACCGGTGAGATGCGCACCCAGGACATCGGCACTGAGGTGTTCTTCCTGCCCGCTGCGGCCCACACCGAGAAGAGCGGCAGCTTCACCAACACCCAGCGGATGCTGCAGTGGCACCGGCAGGCCGTCGAGCCGGCCGGTGACGCGCGAAGCGACCTGTGGTTCTACTTCCACCTCGGACGTCGGATCCGGGAGAAGCTGGCAGGCTCGACGGACGAGATGGACCGCCCGTTGCTCGACCTGACCTGGGACTACCCGGTGGAGGGGCAGCACGCGGACCCCAGCCCTGAGGCGGTGCTGGCCGAGATCAACGGGAGCGGGGCGAGCGGGTCCCCGCTCTCGACATACACCGAGCTGAAGGCGGACGGCTCGACGGCGTGCGGTTGCTGGATCTACTGCGGCGTCAACGCCGACGGCGTCAACCAGGCCGACCGGCGCAAGCCCGGCAGCGAACAGGACTGGGTGGCGGCCGAGTGGGGCTGGGCCTGGCCGGCGAACCGTCGCACGCTGTACAACCGTGCGTCCGCCGACCCCGACGGCAAACCGTGGAGCGAGCGCAAGAAGTACGTCTGGTGGGACGAGGACTCGGGCCGGTGGACCGGGCAGGACGTGCCCGACTTCGAGGTCGACAAGCGGCCGGACTACGTGCCACCGAAGGGCGCCAAGGCTGCCGATGCGATCGCGGGCGACGAGCCGTTCATCATGCAGAACGACGGTCGAGCGTGGCTCTACGTGCCGACCGGGCTGGCTGACGGCCCGCTGCCGGCGCACTACGAGCCGCCCGAGTCGCCGTTCACGAACGCGTTGTACGGCCAGCAGCCCAACCCGGCACGGCTGCTCTACCCGATGACGATGAACCGGCTGAACCCCTCGGGCGACGAGCCTGGCAGCGAGGTGTTCCCGTACGTGTTCAGCACCTACCGGCTCACCGAGCACCACACCGCTGGTGGGATGAGCCGCTTCTTGCACTACCTGTCCGAGCTGCAGCCGGAGTTCTTCTGCGAGATCAGCCCCGAGCTGGCCAGCGAGCGGGGGCTCGAGCACCTCGGTTGGGCCACCATCGTCACCGCCCGTTCGGCGATCGAGGCACGGGTGCTGGTGACCGAGCGGATGAAGCCGCTGCAGGTGCAGGGCCGAACGTTGCACCAGATCGGGTTGCCGTATCACTGGGGACCAAACGGGCTGACGACTGGCGATGCCGCCAACGAGCTGCTCTCCGCGGTGCTGGACCCCAACGTCCACATCCACTCCACCAAGGCCACCAGCTGCGACATCCAACCTGGTCGCCGCCCGCGAGGGCCGGCGCTCCTGACCTACGTCGAGGAGTACCGCCGGCGCGCCGGGGTCACCTCCGAGACCGGCACCTAGATGAGGACGACGCTATGACCTCCGTGAGCAACCGACTGTTCGGTCCGGTCGACCCAGCGACCGAGGCCGGCTACGCCGATCCCCCCAAGCGCAAGGGGTTCTTCACCGATACCAGCGTCTGCATCGGCTGCAAAGCCTGTGAGGTCGCGTGCAAGGAGTGGAACGCCGTCCCCGAGGACGGGATGACCCTGACCGGCATGTCGTACGACAACTCGGTGGGCCTGGGGGCCTCGACTTGGCGGCACGTCGCGTTCATCGAGCAGAACGGCGCCGAGCGCAGCCAAGCGGCCGCAACCGCGGCGACCACCCCGGGTACCGCGACGGCGCGTCCGGACGACAAGGCGACAACGGCGACGCCGGTGGCCCTGGGGATGCCCGGCATGGCTCCGTCCGGCACCGGAGTCATGGGTGAGGTGCCCTCGTTCCGCTGGTTGATGGAGTCCGACGTCTGCAAGCACTGCACCCACGCGGCGTGCCTGGACGTGTGCCCTACCGGAGCGCTGATGCACAGCGAGTTCGGCACGGTGGTGGTGCAGAACGACATCTGCAACGGCTGCGGCTACTGCGTCCCCGCCTGCCCGTACGGAGTCATCGAACGCCGGAAAGGGCCCAAGGAGGACGCCGCCATCGGGCTGGCCCAGAAGTGCACGCTCTGCTACGACCGGCTCAAGGGCGACCAGACACCGGCATGCGCCCAGGCCTGCCCGACCCAGTCGATCCAGTTCGGTGACCTGGACGAGCTGCGCGTGCGCGCTAAGGGCCGCGTCGACCAGCTGGTCGAGGCAGGGGTGAGCGAGGCGGTGCTGTACGGCCAGGACCCCGACGACGGTGTCGGCGGTGCCGGCGCGTTCTTCCTGCTGCTGGACAAGCCGGAGGTCTACGGCCTGCCGCCGGACCCAGTGGTCACCACCAAGGACCTGCCGCACATGTGGCGCCAGGCGGCCTTGGCCGCAGGCGCGCTGCTGGCAGGGGCTGCTGCGGTGTTCGCCGGACGGCGCACCCCATGACCGAGGCGGCCGCCGGCGAGCGTGCTCATGGCGGCGGCGCAGGCCGCGGGGGCGGCGCAGATGGCGGGGGCGGCCGTCGCGCGGGCGGCCGTCGTGGTGGCGGCGAGCAGATGATGGTGCCCAAGGCCAGCTTCACGTCCTACTACGGTCGGCCGATCGTCAAACCCTCTCCGTGGGAGGTCGACATCCCGGCCTACCTGTTCCTCGGAGGACTCGCGGGAGGCTCGTCCCTGCTCGCGGCGGGCAGCGACTTGACCGACCGACTCGGCCTGCGCCGTACCGCCCGGGTCACCGCACTGGCCGCGATCGGCGTCAGCTTCGCTGCGCTGGTGCACGACCTGGGCCGCCCGGCACGGTTCCACCACATGCTCCGGGTGGCCAAGGTGACCTCACCGATGAGCGTCGGCACCTGGATCCTGACCGGCTACGCCCCGCTGGTCGGGCTGGCCGCGGCCGGGGAGCTGACCGATCACCTGCCGGCTGCGCTGCGCCAGGGGCGGGTTGGCAGGTTTCTGCCCGTGGCGAGTCGGGGGGCGGGTCTGCTCGCCGCCCTGGTCGCGCCCTCCGTGGCCTCGTACACGGCGGTGTTGCTCACCGACACCGCGACGCCGTCCTGGCACGACGCGAAGTCCCACCTGCCGGTCGTGTTTGTGGCCAGCGCGGCGGCTGCTGCAGGTGGGATGGGTATGGTCGCGGCCCCGCTGGCCGAGTCCGGGCCCGCCCAGCGGCTGGCGGTCGGTGGTGCGGTGCTGGAGTTGGCCGTCACGCGGGCGATGGAGTCGTCGATGGGGCTGACCGCCGAGCCGATGCACC
>JBBQFE010000427.1:0-3398 GCA_038321605.1 Mycobacteriales bacterium
CGCGACCTGGTCGTCGCTGCCGGTAACGCCGCAGGCGAGAGCCTGTGGCCGATGCCGCTGCCCGAGTACCTGCGGGCGTCCCTTGACTCACCGGTCGCCGACATCGTCAACCTGCCGAAGGACCGCTGGGCCTCGATGCTGGTCGCGGGCGTGTTCCTGGCCGACTTCGTGCCCGAGGGTCTGGAGTGGGTGCACCTCGACATCGCCGGGCCCTCGTTCGCCTCCGGCGCATCGGGGTACACCCACCGTGGCGGTACCGGCGTCATCGTCCGGACCATCATCGCGACGCTGGCCGAACTGGCCGGCTGACAGCCCGCGCCGGGACGGCCGTCAGCGCTGTTTCTTCTGCCGCTCGTTGTAGTCCCGCATCCGCTGGGGGTATCCCACCACCGCCGCGTCGTACAGCGGGATCGACTGCCGCTTGGCGAAGTTGGCCGCACCGTGCGGGCCGTCCACCCTGCGCCGGGTCCACTCACCGTCGTGCGCGACCAGCACGATGGTGGTGTCGGTCACGGTGGTGCGCGGTTCGACGAAGGCCTCGACGCCGAGCCTCGTCGCGATGAACTCCTCCAGGTGTCCGGTGTCAGCCGATGTTCCGGTGCGCAGGGTCCCGTCGCCGCCCTTGCCGCGACGTCTGCCGAGCCCGAACCGTGCCATGACCGCTCCTCAGCTCGCGAACCGACGATGGGTCCATCATCTCAGTCGAACCGCGCCATCGACGGCCCTAGCGGGAAACTGGCTGCCCCGGTTCCCGCGGGTCAGGGCGAAGTGACAAGATGGACTCCGGCTCTCAGGAGCCGGCTGGAGTGATGACCACCCGCACAACGAACCGGCGTGGCTAGCAGAACAGGGAGTCCTTCTCGTGGCAGACAGCACCTTCGACCTGGTGATTCTGGGCGGCGGCAGCGGCGGATACGCAGCGGCACTGCGAGCGGCGGAGCTGGGCAAGTCGGTGGCGTTGATCGAGAAGGACAAGGTGGGTGGCACCTGCCTGCATCGTGGATGCATCCCGACCAAGGCCCTGCTGCACGCCGGCGAGATCGCCGACCACGCCCGGGACGCGGCGAACTTCGGGGTCAACGCGACCTTCGAGGGCATCGACATGGCCGGCGTCCACAAGTACAAGGACGGCGTGATCTCCAAGAACTGGAAGGGCCTGCAGGGACTCATCAAGTCCCGCGGCATCCAGATCGTCGAGGGTTCCGGTCGCCTGACGTCATCGCGGACGGTCACGGTCGGCGAGGACACCTACACCGGCACCAACGTGGTGCTGGCCACCGGTTCGTACTCGCGCAGCCTGCCCGGACTCGAGGTCGACGGCCGACGGGTCATCGCCAGCGACCACGCCCTGGTCCTCGATCACGTACCGGCCAGTGCCATCGTGCTGGGCGGCGGCGTGATCGGTGTCGAGTTCGCGAGCGCCTGGAAGTCCTTCGGCACCGACGTCACCATCGTCGAGGCGCTGCCGCACCTGGTACCGCTGGAGGACGAGGACAACTCCAAACTGCTCGAGCGGGCGTTCCGGCGTCGCGGCATCGGTTTCAAGCTCGGAGCCCGGTTCGCCGGCGTCTCCTACACCGAGGACGGCGTCTCGGTCGCCCTGGAGAACGGCGAGACCCTGGAAGCGGAGCTCCTGTTGGTCGCAGTGGGGCGCGGACCGAGTTCGGCCGACCTGGGTTACGAAGCCGTCGGCGTCGCGATGGAACGCGGCTTCGTGACGGTGGACGAGTACTGCCGCACCAGTGTGGACGGGGTGTACGCGGTCGGTGACCTGATCCCGACGCTGCAACTTGCCCATGTCGGCTTCGCCGAAGGAATCCTGGTCGCTGAGCACATCGCCGGCCTTCCGGTGGCGCCCATCGACTACCTGGGTGTTCCGCGCATCACGTACTCGGCGCCGGAAGTCGCCTCGGTCGGTCTGACGGAGGCGCAGGCACTGGAGAAGTACGGCGCAGACAACATCAAGACCGTCACCTATGACCTTTCCGGTAACGGCAAGAGCGCGATCCTGAACACCAAGGGCGCCGTGAAGCTGATTGCCGAGAAGGACGGCCCGGTGATCGGCATCCACATCGTCGGCGAGCGGGTCGGAGAACTCATCGCCGAGGCGCAACTGATCTACAACTGGGAAGCTCTGCCGAGCGAGGTCGCCCAGCTCGTACACCCGCATCCCACCCAGTCCGAGGCGATCGGCGAGGCACACATGCTGCTCGCCGGTAAGCCGCTGCATGTCCACGAATGATCGCCACGCCGCCGCTTGCCTGGCCCCGCGAGATCGCCGTACCGCGTCACCGTTGAGTCCTAACCGTCAGCCCGCCAGACACGACGATTGCCCGACCATGAAGGAGTCATAAGACATGCCGGTTTCAGTGACTATGCCGCGTCTCGGCGAGAGCGTGACCGAGGGAACCGTCACCCGTTGGCTCAAGCAGGAGGGCGACACCGTCACCGCCGACGAGCCGCTGCTCGAGGTCTCGACCGACAAGGTCGACACTGAGGTGCCCTCACCGGCCTCCGGCGTGCTCACCTCGATCAAGGTCGCCGAGGACGAGACCGTCGAGGTCGGCGTCGAACTGGCTGTGATCAGCGACAGCGCCGAGGCGCCAGCCGCCGAGCCCGCGCCAGCCGAACCAGCACCCGCCGAGGCAGCGCCAGCAGAGGCGGCGCCGGCAGCCCCGGTCGCGGCCGCTGAACCGGTGGCTGCTCAGTCGGCTGCGGCTCCCGCCCCGCCCTCACCGCAGCCCGCTCCTCCGGCGCCCGAGCCGGCACCCGCCGCACCCGTTGCCTCTGCGCCGGCCCCCGCAGCCGCTGCTCCCGCAGCCGCACCGCCTGCAGCAGCTCCCCCGATTGCCGCACCGGCCGCCAGTGTCGACGGAGCCGATGATGACGAGGTCGCAGGCACCTATGTGACCCCGCTGGTCCGCAAACTCGCCAGCGAGCACGGCGTGGACCTGAACTCTCTCAGCGGCACCGGTGTCGGTGGCCGGATCCGCAAGTCAGACGTCCTCTCCGCAGCCAATGCGGCCGCAGAGAGCAAGGCCGAAGCGGCAGCCACCCCCGCCCCGGTGGCGGCGCCGGCCGCGGCCGAGCACGCGGCGCCGGCGGCAGCCAGTTCGACTGCCGCATCGTCCGCCCCTGGCGGCTCACCACGCGGTCAGACGGTGAAGATGTCGCGGCTTCGTCAGGTCATCGCGGCGAGGATGGTCGAGTCGCTGCAGACCTCGGCCCAGCTGACCACGGTCGTCGAGGTGGACCTCACCAAGATCGCCCGGCTGCGAGCCCGCGCGAAGACCGGCTTCGAGGCGCGCGAGGGGGTCAAGCTGTCGTTCCTGCCGTTCCTGGCCAAGGCGACGGTCGAGGCCCTCAAGGCGCACCCGATGCTCAACGCGAGCATCGAC
>JBBQFE010000428.1:0-3388 GCA_038321605.1 Mycobacteriales bacterium
CATGTCGTCGAATTCCTGACGGCGCTGCTTCTTGCTCTTACGTCCGCGGGTGGGTCGACCACCCTGACGACCGAAGGCACCGGCAGTGCCCGCACCTCGACCGCGACCGCCCGGGCCGCCACCGCCGGGACGAGGGCCGAAGCCACCGCCGCCTGCGCCGGGCGCGCCACCGGGACCGCCGCGGTAACCGCCACCGCCACCGCCACCGGGGCCGCCGGTGCGGTAGTTACCGCCACCCGCCGCTCCGGGTGCGCCGCCGGGACGGCCGGGACCGCTGGGACGACCTGCTCCGGCGGCACCTGGACCGCCGGGCCGACCCGGTGCACCGGGCCGCGACGGACCTGCGGTGCGGCCGGGCATCATGCCCGGGTTCGGACGGGGCGGCATCATGCCGGGATTGGGTCGGGGACCGCCTGGGCCCGCGGAGCCGCCGGGACGCGACGCCGGACGCGGCGGCATCTGACCGGATCCGCCACTCGGGCGGGGCGAGGCCGGGCGGGCGGCACTCTGGCCACCGCCGACACCGAACGGGTTGTTAGCGACCCGAGGAGCGCCCGGACGCGGGCCGGCAGGGCGGGGAGCCACCGCGGCCGACTCGGCAGCAGGGGCTTCAGGCTGTGCCGCGGACACCGGTGCAGCCGGAGCCTCGGCGATCACCGGAGCTGGGGTGGCCGCCGCGGACGGGGCCGGGGCTGCCGGCGCCGGGGCTTCCTGGGCTGCAGGTGCCGCCGGGGCGGGCTTCACCGCCGGCTTGGGTGCGGCCTTCGGGGCGGCAGCGGCCGCGGGAGCAGCTGCCGGGAATGCCTCACGAAGGCGGCGGGCCACGGGGGCCTCGACGGTCGATGAAGCGCTCTTGACGAACTCACCGAGTTCGCTGAGCTTCGCTAGAACTTGCTTACTGGGTACGCCGAGCTCTTTCGCGAGCTCGTGTACGCGGGCCTTGCCTGCCACTGGACTCCTTGTCGCAGGACCGGCGGCAACCCGCACAGTCCCGATTTAGGTGGGAAACGCACTCATTTTTGGCGCTTCATCGGGTGCTCATAGCTCGTATTCTCACTTTCGCGGGTCTCCCCTACGACCGGCCAGACGGGAGCCTGGCTTCGTTGTTCCGCTTCGAGATACCGATGGACGGCACCGGCATCGACCGACACCGCCAAGCGCAGTGCCCTGCCGAATGACCGACGACGCTCGGCGAGCGCTGCGCAGTCCTCGGTCGGGTGGAGCCAGGCTCCTCGACCGGACGCGCAACGTCGCGGATCCGGCACCACCCGAGCCGGCTGTCCCGGTTCGAGCGATGTGTCCGAGTCCGCGACAACACGAAGCAGTTCGGTGGTTGTCACTCTCTTGCGGCAACCGATGCATGTGCGAAGTACTTCACGTGACACCGAAACTGCCCCCAAGGGGGTTACGACCACAGTGAAGTCTACTCCCTGTCCTCACCCGAAGGCGCCACCGGCTGGACGGGTTCGGCTACCTCGGCGTCGGAGTGGATGTCGATCCGCCAGCCGGTGAGGCGTGCCGCCAAACGGGCATTCTGCCCTTCCCGCCCGATAGCCAGCGACAGCTGGTAGTCCGGCACGACCACGCGCGCCGCCTTGGCCACCGGATCTACCACCGTCACCTGCTGGGCTCGCGCCGGGGACAGCGCGTTACCCACGAAGGTTCCCGGATCGTCATCGAAGTCGATGATGTCGATCTTCTCACCGTGCAGCTCAGCCACCACGTTTCGCACCCGCTGACCCATCGGACCGATGCAGGCGCCCTTGGCATTGAGGCCCTCGACCATGCTGCGGACCGCGATCTTGGTCCGGTGACCGGATTCCCGGGCGACCGCCATGACCTCGACGCTGCCGTCGGCGATCTCGGGGACCTCCAGCGCGAACAGCTTGCGGACCAGCCCGGGGTGCGTCCGACTGAGGGAGATCTGCAGTCCCCGCATCCCGCGGGTGACGGCGACGACGTAGCACTTGATGCGGACCCCGTGGTCGTACACCTCACCGGGCACCTGCTCCGATTGCGGCAGTACCGCCTCCATCTTGCTGCTGAGCTCGACGATGACCAGCCCACGCTGCGAGGCCTGATGGTCGGCCTGGATGACCCCGGTCACGATGTCTCCCTCGTGGCCCGACCACTCGCCGTAGGTGGTTTCGTGCTCGGCATCCCGAAGCCGCTGCATGATCACCTGTTTGGCGGTCATTGCGGCCACGCGTCCGAAATCGGTCGGCGTGTCGTCGAATTCCTCGATCAGCGTTCCGTCCGGGGCGTGCTCGGCCGCCCACACCGTCACGTCACCGCTCTTGCGGTCGATCTCCACCCGCGCGCTGGGCATCGGATGGTTGGTGTGGCGGTAGGCGGTGAGCAGCGCAGTTTCCAGCGCCTCGAGCACCGTGTCGAACGGAATCTCCTTTTCCCGCTCGATGCTGCGCAGGGCTGCGATATCTACTGAGACCATGGGGCTCAGACCTCCTCATGATCGTCGTGACTGCTGGATATCTCGGGTTCATCGATCTCGTCTGCGTCGGTCTCGTCTGCGTCGGTCTCGTCCGCGTCGTCGGCCTCGTCCGCGGTGCCGGGACGGGAGAACTCCACCTGTACCCGGCCGGAGCCCAGGGCTGCCAACGGGTGGGTCTGCTGGATACCGGCGACGTCGAAGGTCACCGAACCCTCGTCGGCCGAGACCACCCGTCCGGTGAGTAACTGGCCGGCCACCTCCACCGAAACCAGGCGCCCGACTGCCCGCCGCCACTGTCGTGCCTGGGTGAGCGGCCGGTCCACGCCGGGCGAGGTGACCTCGAGAACATAGGGACCCGCGAAGATGGCGTCCCCTACCGAGCCGCCATCGATGGAACCGTCGTCCACGGCGTCCAACACCTCGGAGATCGCACGGGCAATGCCCGCGACGGCATCGAGGTCAATTCCACCGTCGGCATCGACCACTACCCGGATCAGGCTTCGCCTGCCGGCCGCGGTCACCGTCAGGTCCTCCAGGTCGTGGTCCTGGGCGGTGATCACCGGTTCCAGCAGGTCGATGAGCTGTTGCCGTTGCGGCGTGCGCGCGGTCATCTCGTCTGCGCTCCCGTCGATGTCCAGTTGTGAGGCCAGTGGTGGTTCGTCGGCTAACACTACCGGCATCTGAGAGACTGCTCGGGTCATGGCTGAGATCTCTAGACGAACACTGCTGAGCCGCGGACTGATCCTGGTGGCCGCCGTCGGGGGCACCGCACTCGGCGTCACCCGCTCCGTCCACCACAAGATCGCGGTGCCGCCCGCGCCGCCGCCGACGGGCCTGACCGCGCTGCTGGCAGTGCAGAACGTTCTGCTGCCAAGTTACGACCGGGCCGCTGCCGCCCACGTAGGCGCCGCAGACACCATCAGCCAGCTGCGAGCG
>JBBQFE010000429.1:0-3378 GCA_038321605.1 Mycobacteriales bacterium
CAGCCGGCGCCAGTGACTACTCCGGTAGTCGTGGTTCCCCCACCCACCACAGCGGCACCGGTCCCGGTCCAGTCGACTACCGGTGCATCCGGAGCTCCCAAGTGACCTCTGTGTCATCGTTCGGCCCCCTGTCAGACCAGCTTTCCGTCCGCGATATCGAAGCGACCTTCACCTCGATGGCGTCGCACGTGAACCTCCGGATGTCACCCGAGACCGCGACACCCACCCAGCTGACCGCTGATGTGGAGCAGGTCTTCGGCGCCATCGCCGAGAGCTGCACGCGCTTCGACAGCACGAGTGCGCTGATGCGCGCCAACGCGAATCCCCTGCAGTGGCAGCACGTGGGCGAGCCGTGCTTCACCGCGATCGTCGCCGCGTACGACGCCTACCAGGACACCGGTGGCCGGTTCGACCCGCGAATCCTGCGGGCGCTGCGAGCGCTCGGGTACGACCGGTCCTTCGCCTTCGACGCCGCACCGACCGAGACGCCGGCGGCGACAGCCGATCCCCTACCCACCAGTGCCCTGCTGTGGGAGCCCCGCTTCGACCCCGAACTTCTCATGGTCCAGCTGGGCCCGGATCCGATCGACCTCGGCGGCATCGGCAAGGGCCTGGCCCTCAGGAATGCGGCGGACCTGCTGCGAGCGGCCAGTCCCTACTTTCTTCTGGAGGCCGGCGGCGACTGCGTGGTCGGCGGCGCCGGACCACTCGGCGACGGTTGGGCAATCGGAGTCGAGGATCCATCGGGCGGCGCCGTGCCGGTAGCCGTGCTCACCATGACCGATCAGGCCTGCGCCACCACCTCGACCCGGATCAGGAACTGGCGGGCCGGCGGAAAGCAGGTTCACCACATCATCGATCCGCGTACCGGCGAACCCAGCGACCGCGGGCTGGTGGCGGTAACGGTGGTGGGCCCGGATCCAGCCACCGCGGAGGTGTGGAGCAAATCGTTGTTCCTGTCCGGGCGGGACGAGATCGCCGACGCAGCCAACGCTGCCGGCCAGCACACATTGTGGATCACCGAGGATGGGATGTTGGAAATGACCGAGTCCATGACCGCTCACGTGACCTGGCGGGCACGATGACTGCCACCAAGCCGGTTGCCACGCCGGCCGTCAACTCGGGGACCGCGCGTCGCGACACGCCGGTGGGGAGCCCCCAACCACGTTCGGCGGGCAAGCTTTCCACACTGCTGCGTCGCGCCGCGCTGGTGCTGGGGGTCACCCTCAGCTCCGCCGCTTCGGCCGCCCTGATCGGTGCCGCCGCACGCTCCGTCGCCGGCAACCGGATGGCCCCTTGGATCGTCGGTAGGGCTGCGGGGGTGACGGCCTACCTGCTGCTGGTCCTGCTCGTCCTCACCGGGCTGGTGCTCTCGCACCCGTGGCGCAGCAGATTCGCGCGTCCGTCGGCAGCCACCCGCATCCGCTTGCACATCAGTCTTGCCGTCTTCACCCTCGTCTTTACGGTTCTGCACATCGTCGTTCTCGCCAACGACAAGTACGCGGGCGTCGGCTGGCACGGTGTGCTGGTGCCGATGGGCGCGCAGTACCGCCCAGTCGCCACCACGCTCGGCGTCATCGGCCTCTGGTCAGGGCTGCTGGCCGGCCTCACCGCCGCGTTCGCAGGCAGACTGCCGCTGAGACTGTGGTGGCCGATTCACAAGGTCGCCTCGGTGGCGCTGGTCCTGATCTGGCTGCACGGGGTAATCGGTGGCGGCGACACGGTGGCTCTGCTCAGCCTGTACCTGATCACCGCAGCAATAGTGCTCGTCGTCGCCGCGACCCGGTACTCCGCACGTACGAGCGGCGATCAGCTGCGGGAGCTCACCCGATGACCGCCCGATTGCATTCAGTACCTGACGAAACACCGGACGAGCGGGCGCTCGCCGGCTCGGGGTTCGCCGCAGGGCTGCTGAGTGGGCTGGTCCGTTTCGGCGACGCAGACGACGAACCGCTGCAGGCGCCTGGCGCCGAAGACTTCTCGGCCCATCTCGGAGCGTGGGGACGCCGACCGGTAACTGCAGGTCTGGCCGGGGACGAGTTGTTCTCAGACGTCCAGCGCAGCGGCCTCACCGGTCGCGGCGGTGGCCACTTTCCGGTCGCTGACAAATGGACTTCCTACCTGTCGGCGGGCGGTTCCGGGGTGTTGGTCGGAAACGGAGCGGAGAGTGAACCGCTGAGCGCCAAGGACGCAGCACTGTTGCAACTGCGCCCGCACCTGGTGCTCGACGGCCTCTCGTGCACCGCGCAGGCGATGGACGCCACCCAGGTGGTGCTCTGGCTGCACGCCTCGGACAAGGCAAGCCGGCGCTCGCTCGCTCGCGCCGTCACCGAGCGGCAGGCCTACGGCACGGTCGAGCCCAGCGTGCGGGTGGTCCTAGCGGAACCGCACTACCTCAGCGGTGAGTCCAGCGCGATCGTGCGGGCACTGTCCGGCGGACCCACCCTGCCCCAGTTCCGTCGGGTCTCCGCGGCGGTGAGTGGTGTGCACGACCGCCCGACCCTGGTGCACAACGTCGAGACCTTGGCCCGCATCGGGCTGGTGGCTCGGGGCATCGATCCGACGGGGGTGCTGGTGACTGTCTCTGCCGGTGCTGACCGCACGGTCGTCGAGCTTGCTGAGGGGACCGCGCTCACCTCGGCATTCGAGCGCGCGGGCCTCGGCGGCGACATCGCTGCCGTGCTGGTGGGCGGCTATGGCGGTCGCTGGTTGAGCTACGCCGACTTTGCCCCGCTGCGAGCGGGGCAATCTCGCAAGGAGACTGGCGTCTCGGTCGGCGCGGGGGTGCTGCGCGCGGTGCGGTCAGACGAGTGCGGCCTGCGGGTGGCCAGCGACATCGCCACCTACCTCGCCGAGAGCAGCGCCCGTCAGTGCGGCCCGTGCCTGTTCGGTCTGGCTTCGGTGGCGGACCTGCTGCGCAGCGTGGCCAAGGGCTCGTCGCGACGCCGCGAGCGGGCAACGCTCGGCCGTCAGCTGAACCAGATCGCGGGCCGCGGGGCGTGCAAACACCCGGACGGCGCGGTGGGCATGATCAGTAGTGCGCTCGAGGTGTTCAGCGAGGACGCAGCGTCCCACGTACGAAAGGGTCGTTGCCTGGCTGAGGTCGGCTGACCCGGCACGCACGCCTGCGGGGGAAGGCGCACGTGCCGGACCGCCACTGGTTCGCCGGGGGGGGGTCGGTGAACCAGACAGGTGCGGATGTCAGTCCGCACCGCTTGTGGCCATCTCGCGATGGGTGCTGGTCGGGTCGTCGACCGGCGCGGTCGTTCGGTCAGCGGTTTCGCGTCGACGGGCTCCGAGGTGGACGAGCGAGGAGAGCAGCGCGAGTAGAACTGCTGCCATCGCCAGCACGCCCGCGTAGGAAAGGCCCTGCTGCCA
>JBBQFE010000430.1:0-3372 GCA_038321605.1 Mycobacteriales bacterium
AGGTGTCTGAGATCTATGACCGGATCGGTTTCGCCGCCGTCGGAAAGTACAACGAGTTCGAGAATCTACGGGTAGCCGGCATCCGGCTCGCTGATCTGCGCGGCTACTCCTACGACCGCCGGGACGTGACCGCCCGTGCGCTGGCCAACGCCTACGCGCAGACGCTCGGCTCGATCTTCACCGAGCAGCAGAAGCCCTACGAGGTCGAACTGTGCGTGGCGGAGGTCGGTGACCGCGCCGCCGACGACCAGCTGTACCGCCTGTCCTACGACGGAACCATCGTCGACGAGCCTGAGTACCTGGTCATGGGCGGTCAGGCCGACGTGGTGACCGCAGCTGTCAAGGACGCCTTCCGCACCGGTCTGGCGCTTTCGGAGGCGATTCCGCTTGCGGTGGCAGCACTCGGCTCGGTGGGCGGCGAGCCGAACACACCCCGCGTCATACCCGGCGAGGGCCTGGAGGTCGCCGTCCTCGACCGCAACCGGGGCAAGCGGAAGTTTCGCCGCATCGCTGGCGTCGCGCTGGCCAGCCTGCTGCCGGCCGTGGAATCTCCGCCCGCGGAACTGCCCGCCGTGGAATCCCCGCCCGCGGAACTGCCCGCCGTGGAATCTCCGGCCGTGGACTCTCCCGTTACCGACACGCCGGGTCAGGCCAGTGACGACGGTGGGCCCGGGGCCTGACCCTGGAGTGCCGCCGGCCGGGTCAGCCGGCGACGATGTTCTGACCTGACACCGACACCGGCACCGCTGTCAGCCCCGAGGGCGCAGGACCGGAGAGGTTCGTTCCGGTCTTTGCGTCGAACGTAGAGCCGTGACAGGGGCAGGCGAAGGACGGTGCGACGGTGCACCCCTGATGCGGGCAGATCGCGCTGAACGCCACGACGGAGGCTGCCCCGGTCCGGCTGATGATGATCGGGCCCCCGTCCGTACCCGTGGCAGCGACAGCGGAGCCGGCCGGAACGTCCGCGAGGGTGGCCAGCACCTTGCCCCCGCTGCCGGCCGCCGACGATCCCGCGGCAGAGCTGGCGCCCCCGGCACCACTCGTAGCCGCTGCGGTGGACGCAGCACCCCCGTTGACCGCACCGGGACTCGCAGCCTTGCTGCAGGCCGCCAGGGTCACTGCGGCGGCCCCGGTCGCACCTACGGCCAGTACCGCTCGGCGGCTCACGTCACCGGGAAGGGTCGGCGAGGTGTCGTTGCGGGTCATGGAGTCTCCGATCGAATGAGGTGATGATTCACTGATGGCATACGCAGCTCGTCGGCCCGTGGTTCAGGCGCACGTGTCCGCGAGGTGAACCGAACCGTCGGCCGCTGCGTAGGTACGGGTGAGCCGAAAGGACAGCATGGCCCGAGAGACGACCACCACCGCCGAGCGCGATCTGATGCAGGCACTGCACGATGAGCATGCGGCCGCTCTGTGGGCTTTCGCTGTGCGGCTGACCGGGGGCGACCGGGGTGCGGCCGAGGACGTGGTGCAGGAGACGCTGTTCCGGGCGTGGAAACAACCCGATAATCCGGTGTTCTCCGAGGAGCACTCCCGGGCGGCCAGAAGCTGGCTCTACACCGTTGCACGCCGGATCGTCATTGACGAATGGCGTGCTCGCAGCGTCAGGCCAGAGCGACTGGTCGCAGAACTTCCCGAGCGGAGCACCTCCGATCCCGCCGAGCAACTGGTGGAGTCGCGGCTCATTGCGGACGGCCTCAGCAAACTCACCCACGAACACCGGGCGGTGCTGGTCGAGATGTTCTACCTCAGATCCTCCGTCCGAGAGGCAGCTGCCCATCTCGGCATCGCTGAGGGCACCGTCAAGTCCCGGACGCATTACGCGCTGCGGGCCTTCAAGCTCTCGATGGCAGAAATGGGCGTGGCGGAGTGAGCGACGGCGGACGAGGGGAGCACGAGGCGGTGGCGCACGAGCGGTTCGCCTTCGATGACGCAGCGTACGTACTGGGCGCTCTCGATGAAGCCGAACGGGCAGCCTTCGAATCGCATCTGCGTCACTGCCTGACCTGCCAGGCGAATGTCGCCGAGCTCGGTCAGCTGCCTGCGCTGCTCGAGCGAGCCGAGGCCGCCGCGTGGTCGGACGAGGTGCCGGCGAGCGACCTGCCCGACACTCTGTTGCCACGACTCATGTGGCAGGTCCGAAGCAGACAGCGCCGCCGACGCTGGCGGGTAGCTGTCCTGACCGCCGCTGCAGCCTGCGTCCTGACGCTGCTCGCCGTCCTCGGGGTGGACACGCTCCACCGCTCGCAACAACCGAGTCCCCACACCTTCACGGCTCTGAATCAACAAGGTTCCCGGGTGCAGGCCGATGTGACCCTCACCCGCGCCAGGACCGGCACGCTGCTGCGGATCCGTTGCGGGCACTACGGGGGCCAGTCGGGCTACCCGTCCACGGTCGGGCCCGATCCGACCGGGCAGGGGGACTACCGCCTGGTGGTCATCAACAAGGCCGGTGTGCATCAGTCCAACGGCAGCTGGCCGCCCGGGCCCGACATCGACTACTCGACGATGACGAACTGGCCGCCGCAGGCGATCAGTTCCATCCAGATCCTGGATGCCGGCGGCACGCCGATATTGCAAGTCGTGCTCTGACGGGGCGAACCCCGGGCTGACTGACTAGGCTGGGTCACGTGCAGCGACGCATCTTCGGTATCGAGAACGAATACGGCGTGACCTGCACGTTCGAGGGTCAACGTCGGCTCAGTCCTGACGAGGTCGCGCGCTACCTGTTCCGCCGGGTCGTGAGCTGGGGACGATCGTCCAACGTCTTCCTGCGCAACGGAGCCCGGCTGTACCTCGATGTCGGCAGCCATCCGGAGTACGCGACACCCGAGTGCGACTCGCTGACGTCGCTGGTCACCCATGACAAGGCGGGCGAGCGGATCCTCGAGGGACTGCTGATCGATGCCGAGAAGCGGCTGAACGACGAGGGAATCGCCGGCGACATCTACCTCTTCAAGAACAACACCGATTCGGCCGGCAACTCCTATGGCTGCCACGAGAACTTTCTGGTGGCCCGGCACGGCGAGTTCAGCAAGATGGCCGATGTGCTGATCCCGTTCCTGGTCACCCGCCAGCTCATCTGCGGTGCGGGCAAGGTCCTGCAGACCCCGCGCGGCGCCGTCTACTGCCTGTCCCAGCGGGCCGAACACATCTGGGAGGGGGTCTCCTCGGCCACCACCCGATCGCGGCCCATCATCAACACCCGCGATGAACCGCATGCCGATGCCGAGCGGTACCGCCGACTGCACGTCATCGTCGGCGACTCGAACATGAACGAGTGCACCACCCTGCTCAAGGTGGGAAGCGCGGACCTCGTGCTCCGCATGATGGAACAGGGCATGTCGTTCAAGGATCTGACGCTGGAGA
>JBBQFE010000431.1:0-3345 GCA_038321605.1 Mycobacteriales bacterium
CACCCGCTGGGTGGAATCGAGCTGCCCCCAGGTCCACAGCTGTCCGTCCGGCGCAGTCAGCTCGATCCGGAAAGCGGTGTCGGGTACCGGGAGATCGTGCAGCAGGAAGGCGAAGTCCCGGGTGCGGACGGCGATGTGGGCGACGTTGCGCAGCCGGGCGGGCGGCCTGTTCGGCAGGCGCAACGTCGAGGCCACGTCGGTGCCGTGGGCCCAGGTCTCCATGAGGCGCGCGGTCGCCATCGACGCTGCCCCCATGGGCGGTCCGAACCAGGGCAGCTTCGCACCGGGCGGGGTCTTGCGCAGCGCGGTGAGCAACGCGCTGCGACCGCGCCGCCAGTTGTCGAGCAGAACGTCGGGAGCGAGCCGCGCACCGGCGGCGGCCGCCTCGTCGACGTAGCTGTCGATGGACGAGAGCGCTGCCTGTATCGCAGTGGCGAAGGCGTCGGGATCGGTGGCAGCCAGCAGCGCGATCTGATCGGTCCAGGCCAGATGGGCGATCTGATGTGCCACGGTCCACCCGGGGGCGGGAGTGGGTGCTGTCCAGCCCGCCCCACTCAGCCCCGCCACCATCTGGTCGAGGGCATCGCCCTCATCCTGCAGGTCTCGCAACACCGGTTCGATGTCGGTCACTGGTCACCGTCCCTCCGGCACGGCTGTGCCCGATCGAGCCTGGCACCGCTGTGCCCGATCGAGCCTGGCACCGCTGTGGTCAAAAAGCAAGCCTGCGTGCTTGTTTCTTGTCCCGGTGCAGTAACACGGCCCGAGCGCGGTGAGGCGCTCGGGCCGTGTCCTGGTTCAGTGCTGGTTCGGTGCTGGATGTTTCGGTGGTGCGTGCCCACCTCGAGCGGTGATCGTGACCGATCAGGCGAGCCTGAGCTTCAGGGACTCCAGTTCGTCACGGAGCGAGCTCGGCACCTTGTCACCGATCTTGGCGAACCATTCCTCGATCCCCGGAATCTCCGCCCGCCACTGCTCCACGTCGACGGCGAGTGCCGCTGTCAGATCCTCGGCGGTGAGATCCAGGCCCGCGATGTCCAGTGCATCCGGCGCAGGCACCCGTCCGATCGGCGTGTCCACCGCGGCAGCGGTGCCCTCGATGCGCTCGATCGCCCACTTGAGCACGCGGATGTTCTCACCGAACCCGGGCCAGACGAACTTGCCGTCGTCGTTGCGACGGAACCAGTTCACGTAGAACACCTTCGGAAGCTTGACGGCGTCGGCGCTCTTGCCGACCTCGATCCAGTGGTTGAAGTAATCGCCTGCGTGGTAGCCGATGAACGGCAGCATCGCCATCGGATCGCGTCGCACGATGCCGACCTGGCCGACCGCCGCGGCAGTGGTCTCCGACGACAGGGTGGCACCCATGAACACGCCGTGCTGCCAGTCCCGCGCCTCGGTCACCAGCGGGATCGTGTCCTTGCGGCGGCCACCGAAGAAGATCGCATCGAGCGGTACGCCCTGCGGGTCGTCCCACTCCGGTGCCTTGGTGTCGCACTGCTCGATCGGGGTGCAGTACCGCGAGTTGGGGTGTGAGGTCAGGCTGTCGGACCCCTTGTCCCAGGACTGCCCCTTCCAGTCGGTGAGGTGGTCAGGCGCTTCGCCCATGCCTTCCCACCACACGTCACCGTCGTCGGTCAGAGCGACGTTGGTGAACAGCGAATTGCCCTTCGCGATGGTGCGCATCGCGTTCGGGTTGGTGTTCCAGTCGGTCCCCGGGGCGACGCCGAAGAACCCGTTCTCGGGATTCACCGCGTACATCCGGCCGTCGGCGCCGAACCGGATCCAGGCGATGTCGTCGCCGATGGTCTCGACCGTCCAGCCATCCAGCGTCGGGTCGAGCATGGCGAGGTTCGTCTTGCCGCACGCGGAGGGGAACGCCGCCGCGATGTAGTAGGACTTCTGCTGCGGGTTGGTGAGCTTGAGGATCAGCATGTGCTCGGCCAGCCAACCCTCGTCCCGGGCCTTTACCGAGGCGATGCGCAGGGAGTAACACTTCTTACCCAGCAGGGCATTGCCGCCGTAGCCGGAACCGAACGACCAGATCAGCCGCTCCTCGGGGAACTGGACGATGTACTTGGTGTCGTTGCAGGGCCACTTCACGTCGGCCTGCCCATCGGCCAACGGGGCACCTACCGAATGCAGGCCGGCGACGTAGGGCTGGTTCACGCCGTCCTTGGTGAACAGCTCCAGGGCGCTGCTGCCCAGCCGGGTCATGATGTGCATGGACGCGACCACGTAGGCAGAATCTGTCAGCTCCACGCCGAGCATCGGTTCCTCGGCGGTGAGCGGCCCCATGCAGTAGGGGATGACGTACATCGTGCGACCGCGCATGCAGCCGCGGAAGCGCTCGGTCAGCAGCGCCTTCATGTCGCCCGGGTCCATCCAGTTGTTGGTCGGCCCGCAGTCGCCGGGGTCGACCGAGCAGATGAAGGTGCGATCCTCGACCCGCGCCACGTCGGTGGGATCCGAGGCACAGTAGAACGAGTTGGGCTTGAGCTCGGGGTTGAGCTGCACGAACGTGCCGGCGGCCACGAGCTGCTCGGTGATCCGTTGCCATTCCTCGGCGGTGCCGTCGCACCAGACGATCTCGTCAGGCTGCGTGAGTTCAGCGGTTTCGCGCACCCAGCGCACCAGCTCGGTGTGGGTGGTCGGTGGGGCTTCGAGGCCAATGGTCACGGTCATCTTGAACTCCTTGGCAGTCGGCGTTGACTGGATCTAGGTGTCGCGGATTGGCAACGGAGCGAGCGGTCACCTGACGTGCAGCATTGTCGGGATCGGTGTTCGCAACGGTGCGGAGTCCCCGCGAGGGATGATCGAGGCTAACCGCTGTGAACGCTTACATACCTTGTGAACGCGGTGCGTCCCTGGTCACACACCCCTGCAACCGGCGGCGGGAAGCCTAGGGCCACGGCCGGTCAGGACGCCTGGCTGACCGTCGACATGTTGAAGTCGCCGACCCGTACCGTCGGCATCGCCGTTCGGGTGAAGAAGTCGTTCCACTCCCTGGGCAGCGTGTGCTCGGTCCGTCCGACCTCGGTGATGCGGCCGAGCAGGTCGACCGGGGACTCGTTGAACCGGAAGTTGTTCACCGCTCCCACCACCTCGCCGTCCTCGATCAGGTAGACGCCGTCGCGGGTGAGGCCGGTGAGCAACAGCGACTGGGGGTCGACCTCGCGGATGTACCAGAGACAGGTGAGCAGCAGTCCGCGCTTGGTCGAGGCGATCATCTCGGCCAGGGTGGCGGTGCCCTGCCCGTCCAGGATCAGATTGTCGATCACCGGAACGTGCGCGGACCCGGTGCGTTCAGCCCAACTGCGGGTGCGGAAGAGATTGCTCAGTGTTCCC
>JBBQFE010000432.1:0-3329 GCA_038321605.1 Mycobacteriales bacterium
GCCGGTCGAACTGGTTCGCAACCCGGACGTGCTGGCCGAGCTGGTCGCAGCGCGGGCCGCCGGGGATCTGGCCGGTGTCATCGTCGGATTTGCCGCCGAGACCGGCGACGAACACGGCGACGTGCTCACGCACGGGCGCACGAAGCTGGCCCGCAAGGGCTGCGACCTGCTGGTGGTCAACGAGGTGGGTGTGGGCAGGGCCTTCGGCCAGCCCGACAACGCCGCGGTGATCCTCGGCGCCGATGGTTCCGAGGTCGATATTCCGCTCGCGCCCAAGACAGTTCTGGCGGCCGCGATCTGCGATGCCATCGTTGCCCGCCTGGACCGCTAAACTCTTACCCGCCATCTCAAAGAAACTGGAGCCATTTGTGACCCGCCGCCTCTTCACCTCCGAGTCCGTTACCGAAGGACACCCGGACAAGATCGCCGACCAGATCTCCGACGGCATCCTCGACGCCCTGCTGGCGCAGGACCCCGCCAGTCGGGTAGCCGTCGAGACCATGATCACCACCGGTCAGGTCCACATCGCCGGCGAGGTGACCACCGACGCCTACGCAGACATTCCCGCGATCGTGCGCAAGACGATCCTCGGCATCGGCTACGACTCGTCCCGCAAGGGTTTCGACGGTGAATCCTGTGGCGTCAGCGTGTCGATCGGCGCGCAGTCCGCAGACATCGCTCAGGGCGTGGACAGCGCCTACGAGGCACGCGTCGAGGGCTCCGAGGACGCCATTGCGGCCCAGGGCGCAGGTGACCAGGGCCTGATGTTCGGGTACGCCTCGGACGAGACCCCCGAGCTGATGCCGCTGCCGATCTGGCTGGCACACCGGCTCTCGGAGAAGCTGACCGAGGTTCGCAAGAACGGCACCGTCCCCTACCTGCGTCCCGACGGCAAGACCCAGGTCACCATCGAGTACCTGGACGACAAGCCGGTGCGACTGGACACCGTCGTGGTGTCGAGCCAGCACGCCGAGGACATCGACCTCGACACGCTGCTCAAGCCCGACATCGAGGAGCACGTCGTCAAGCCGGTGCTCGAGCTGCTGTCGATCGACACCGAGGGGTACCGGCTGCTGGTGAACCCGACCGGTCGGTTCGTCATCGGCGGTCCGATGGGTGACGCCGGTCTGACCGGTCGCAAGATCATCGTGGACACCTACGGCGGCATGGCTCGCCACGGTGGCGGTGCCTTCTCCGGCAAGGACCCGTCGAAGGTCGACCGTTCCGCCGCCTACGCCCTGCGCTGGGTGGCCAAGAACGTCGTCGCGGCAAAGCTGGCGCGCCGGGTAGAGGTCCAGGTCGCCTATGCGATCGGCAAGGCCGAGCCGGTGGGCCTGTTCGTCGAGACCTTCGGTACCGAGACCGTGCCGGTGGAGAAGATCGTCGCCGCGATCAACGAGACCTTCGACCTGCGGCCGGCCGCGATCATCCGCGACCTCGATCTGAAGCGCCCGATCTACCAGGCGACCGCTGCCTACGGCCACTTCGGCCGCGAGCTTGCAGACTTCACCTGGGAGCGCACCGACCGCGCGGAGCAGCTGGCCAAGCTGGCCAACAGCTGAGGCTGCCCGACCCGAATTCCGCCGACTCCTCCGACACCCCTGCCGCAGCAGGCGTGTCGGAGGAGTTTCCGGTTTCCCGGCTGTTCCGGGCGGCGTCCGGTCGGTGCCTGCTGGTAGGCATATGTCGTGGCCGCTCCCGATACTCACAGCGCGCGTACCCGCGCCCGCCACCCGGCCGACGTGCTACCGGTGGCCAGGGTCGCGGTGGACTCGCCGCTGCCACATCTGGACCGTCCGTTCGACTACCTGGTGCCCGCCGAGCTGACCGAGGTGGTGGTTCCCGGGTCGCGGGTGCGCGTCCGCTTCGCCGGTCGCCTGATCGATGCGTGGGTGCTCGAGCGGGTGGCGGCCAGCGCGCACGACGGCCGGCTGTCCTACCTGGAGCGGGGGGTGGGCGACGAACCGGTCCTCACCGCCGAGACCACCGAGCTGTTCCGCACGGTCGCCGACCGGTGGGCAGGAACCTTCGCCGACGTGCTCCGCCTCGGGGTACCGCCGCGGCACGCCAAGGCTGAAGCCACTGCTCGGCTCAGCCCCGCGGAGCATGGTCCGGCGGCTGATCCCGCCGGCTGGTCCCGGTACCGGGCGGGCCCGGCATTCCTGACCGCCCTGGGCGCCGGTAGGGCAGCTCGTGCCGTTTGGAACGTGCTGCCCGGTGAGGACTGGCCCACGAGGATCGCCGAGGCGGTGCAGACGACCCTGGCGGCCGGCCGGGGTGCCATCGTCGTGGTGCCCGACTCACGGGACACCGCACGAATGGACCAGGCGCTGTCGGCCGTGTTGCCGGCCCATGCCCACGTGGTGCTGTCGGCCGAGCTCGGCCCGCAGGCCCGATACCGGCGCTGGCTCGAAGTGCGGCGCGGCACGGTGCGCGCGGTGGTCGGCAATCGTTCGGCGGTGTTCGCTCCGGTGGCGGCTCTCGGACTCGTCGTGGTGTTCGACGACGGTGACGATCTGCACGCCGAACCGCGTGCTCCCTATCCGCACGCCCGTGACGTGGCGGTGCTCCGGTCCAGCCAGGTCGGCTCGGCGCTGCTGGTCGCGGGGTTTGCCGAAACCGCGGAATCTGCGCTGTTGCTGCAGTCCGGGTGGGCGCAGCACATCGTGGCCGACCGGGACGTCATCAGGGCCGCCTGCCCTCGGATCACCGCGCTGGGCGACGACTTCGAGCTCGAACGAGATCCGGTGGCCCGCTCGGCCCGGTTGCCTGCGCTGGCCTTTCGGGCCGCCCGTGAGGCGTTGGCCGGTGGGCGCCCGGTATTGGTGCAGGTGCCCCGCCGCGGCTATGTGACGGCTCTGGCCTGCGCTCGGGACCGCTCGCCGGCCCGGTGCACGCACTGCCACGGGCCGCTGTCCGCCGCGTCGGAGCAGTCGGTGCCGAGCTGTCGCTGGTGCGGTCGAGCGGCCAACCAGTGGCGCTGCCCGCACTGCCAGGGCAGTCGGCTGCGGGCGGTGGTCATCGGAGCGCTGCGAACCGCCGAAGAGATCGGCCGAGCCTTCGCCGGCGTGGTCACCCGCACCAGCGCCGGTGACCAGGTGCTGTCCGACATTCCGGCTGGACCGTCGGTGGTGATCGCCACGCCGGGCGCCGAACCGGTGGTCGAGGGCGGTTACGGTGCAGCGTTGCTGCTGGATGGATGGGCTCTGCTGTCGCGGCCGGACCTGCGCGCATCCGAGGAGACCCTGCGCCGGTGGTGCAATGCGGTCGGCCTGGTTGCCGCAGACGGGCAGGTCTTTCTGGGTGCCGACGCCGGACTGGCGCCGGTA
>JBBQFE010000433.1:0-3328 GCA_038321605.1 Mycobacteriales bacterium
TGGAACGGAGCTGTCGACACCCAGCTGACACCACCAACCCGACGTCGGGAAGACCTGCTGATCAACTCCGCCCGTTCGGAGCTGGAAGACAACTCGAACGGCGACGGCTGCGCGATTTGCGACGACTGTGGCGCGCATCACGCCACCGCCCCTCACCAGCGAGGACCTTTGGCCCTGTTGGAGCGGAAAGGCCCAGTTGATCATGAGGGAGTGTCTGCGGTTGGGTCGCAGCCGTGAGCACAGGAGCTGACAGCCATGGATCCGCTGGCACTGGCCAGATGGCAGTTCGGAATCACCACCGTCTACCACTACCTCTTCGTGCCTGTCTCCATCGGATTGGCGCTGTTCATTGCCATCCTCGAGACGGCGTGGGTCCGGACGAAGAATCCGCGGTACCTGCGCGCCACCAAGTTCTGGGGCAAGCTGTTCCTGATCAATTTCGCCATCGGCGTGGTCACCGGGATCGTGCAGGAGTTCCAGTTCGGGATGAACTGGTCGAGTTACTCCCGGTTCGTCGGTGACGTCTTCGGTGCGCCGCTGGCCATGGAAGCCCTGCTGGCCTTCTTCATCGAGTCCACCTTCCTCGGGCTGTGGATCTTCGGCTGGGACAAGCTCTCGCCGAAACTGCATGTCGCCTGCATGTGGATGGTGTCGTTCGGAACCGCGATCTCGGCGTACTTCATCCTGGCCGCCAACAGCTTCATGCAGCACCCCGTCGGCATCACGATCGACAGCCGGGGTCGTGCGCAGCTGAACGACATCGGCGCTGTGCTGTTCCAGAAGCTCCAGCTGGTCACCTTCTTCCACGTCATCACGGCCGCGGTACTGACCGCGGCGGTGCTGATCACCGGCATCTCCGCCTGGTTCCTGATGAAGAAGCGCGACATCGACGTGTTCCGCATCTGTGTGCGACTCGGTTTGTGGGGCATGTTGATCTCCTCGGTCGCGGTGCTGGTCACCGGCGACATGCAGGGCAAGGTGATGACCGACGTCCAGCCGATGAAGATGGCGGCCGCCGAGGCGCTCTACACCGACGCCCAGCCGGCCTCCTTCTCGCTGATCAGCATCGGCACCCTGGACGGTTCGCACGAGGTCTGGTCCATCCGGGTTCCAGGCGTGCTCTCCTTCATGGCCTCCGGATCCTTCGACGGCAAGGTCGAAGGGATCAACAACCTGCAGGCCACCGCGGTCAAGGCTTTCGGCCCCGGTGACTACACCCCGGACATCCCGCTGACCTACTGGATGTTCCGGCTGATGATCGGCGCCGGGTTCATCCTGCTGGTGGTCTCGATCGTCGGCCTGTGGCTCACCCGCAGGGGACGGCTGCCGGCCAAGGCCTGGGTGTGGAAGTTGGCCCTGTGGTCGATCACCGGTGCATTCGTCGGCAATGCCAGCGGCTGGATCTTCACCGAGATGGGCCGCCAGCCGTGGACGGTGGTCGGCATGTTCAAGACGGCCGACTCGGTCTCGCCGAGTGTGGCGGCCTGGGTCGTGCTCACCTCGCTGATCGTTTTCACCGCGCTCTACGGAACGTTGGCGGTGATCGAGGTCGGGCTGTTCGTCAAGGCCACGAAGGCTGGACCGCCCACGGAGAAGGCAGCTCTGGAGTCGGTCGAACACCGGACGTTCGGCGGCGGGTCCGCAGATTCCGGCGGTGACAGCGCCGAGACAGCGATGGGCGACCCGGCCGAGGCCGACGACGCCGCCGACCGACCCCTGACCTTCGCGTACTGAGCCGGGAGCAGATCATGTACCAATTCCTGCAGCAATTGTGGTTCGTGCTCATCGCCGTGCTCTGGGTCGGCTACTTCGTCCTGGAAGGCTTCGACTTCGGGGTCGGCGCGCTGCTTCGGCTGATCGGGAAGGACGAGCCCGGCCAGCGCGTGCTGATCAACACCATCGGTCCGGTCTGGGACGGCAACGAGGTCTGGCTGCTCACCGCCGGTGGCGCCACCTTCGCGGCGTTTCCGGAGTGGTATGCCACCTTGTTCTCCGGGTTCTACCTGCCGCTGCTGCTCATCCTGGTCTGTCTGATCATCCGTGGTGTCGCCTTCGAGTACCGCGGCAAGGGAACGACCGACACCTGGCGGCGTAACTGGGACTGGGCGATCATGATTTCGTCCTGGGTTCCTGCGTTGCTCTGGGGGGTGGCCTTCGGCAACATCGTGCGCGGTGTGCCGATCGACATCCACCACGAGTACGTGGGCGGCTTCTTCAACCTGCTCAACCCGTTCGCGCTGGTCATGGGGATCACCACGCTGCTGCTTTTCCTGACCCACGGCTCGGTCTTCCTGTCGCTGAAGACCAGCGGCGAGGTCCGGCTGCGCGCGCAGGCCATGGCGGTTCGGCTCGGACCGTTCGCGGTTCTGGCCATGGCCGTGGCGCTGGGCTGGCAGCAGGCGTTGAGCGGCAACTGGGTCAGCGGGCTGGTCGCGCTGGTCGCCGTTCTCGCGCTGGCCGCCGGGTGGCAGGCCACCCGGGCGGAGCGGGACGGGTGGGCCTTCGTCGCCACCGCTGCCTCCACGCTGACCCTGGTGGTCAGCTGGTTCAGCGCGCTGCATCCGAACGTGATGCCGTCCTCGCTCAACAAGGACTACTCGCTGACCATCGTGAATGCCTCGTCCAGCCAGTACACGCTGACTGTGATGAGCTGGGTGGCCCTGTGCCTGGTGCCGTTCGTGCTCGGCTACCAGGCCTGGAGCTACTGGGTGTTCCGGCGCCGGCTGTCCACTGCTGACATCCCGGCCCTGCCGACCAGCGCAGACCGCCCCGCCTCGGTCGCCTGACCCGTCAGCCACCCGTCCGCTGGTGAAACCACTCGATCCCCGGCTGCTCCGCCGGGCCGCCGGGGTCCGACTGTTGGTGGCGGGGTCGGTGGTCCTCGGCCTGCTCTCCGTGGCCGCGACGATTGCCCAGGCCGTCCTGTTGGCCGACGTGCTCGCCGACGTCATCATCGACGGCTCCATTTGGCCCGACGTCCGGGACCGGGTCCTCGCTCTGGCCGTTCTCGTGCTGATCCGGGCCGGGCTCGCCTGGACCGCGGAGGAACTGGCCCGCCGCAGCGCCACCACGGCGATCGCCCAGCTGCGGCGCGAGTTGCTGGTGCACGCGGCGGCGCTGGGGCCACGCTGGCGGGCCGGCGCCCACGGCGGAAAGCTGGCCGTCCTGGCCGGTACCGGGCTGGACGGCCTGCACGACTACCTGGCCCGCTATCTGCCGCAGCTGGTGCTGTCGGCTCTGGTGCCGATGGCCGTGCTGGTCTACCTGATCACCGCCGATCTCACCAGCGCGATCATTGTGGCCGTCACCCTGCCGCTGATTCCGCTGT
>JBBQFE010000434.1:0-3320 GCA_038321605.1 Mycobacteriales bacterium
GGACGGCGACGACGTCCACGTGAGCGGACGCGCCGGCCACCGAACCGGGCAGGTTCAGCAGGGTCTGGAAGTACCCCGACCAGCCGCGCGATACGACTGCCGCGCCCAGGGCGAGTTCCAGAGCGAGATCCCAGCCGATGATCCAGGCCACCAGCTCGCCCAGGGTGGCGTAGCTGAAGGTGTAGGCGCTGCCCGCCACGGGCACGGACGCCGCGAACTCGGCGTAGCACAGTGCGGCGAAAGTACAGGCTATTGCCGCGAGCACGAACGAGATCACGATCGCCGGTCCGGCGTTCTTGTGGGCCTGCACGCCGGTCAGGACGAAGATCCCGGTACCGATCACGACGCCGACGCCGAACACCGTGAGATCAAAGGCCGACAGGTTCCTACGCAGGCTGGCGCCGCCGTCCCCGGTGTCGTCCTCGCCGTCCTGCTTGGACTGCTCGACGCTCTTGACCCGAAAGATCCTGTTGCCCGACATGACATGCACCGGCTCTCTTGGAGAAGCCAAGGTGTCTGTTCACCTGATCGGGCAAGTTACCATCGATTGATCGTTTTGTGCAGATATGTTCACAGAACCTCGCTGGAGGCAGCCGCCCCGGCGAGGGCCCGGTGCGGGTCAGGTCACGGTCACCGCGACCGGCTCGCTGACCAACGCGTACGAAGCGGCCCCGGGAGCCGCGTTGCCGCCGTCGGCCGCGCCGTTCAGGGAGTCCACGGAGTAGCCCAGCACAGCCACCAGCGAATAGTCCCCGGCTGGTAACGGCGACCGCTGGGCGTCGCCGGGACCGGTGCCACTGGGACAGCCGGACAGCACCACGCTGGTGGGGACCGCCTGCAACAGCCGACCCCGGCCGGACTGCAACTGAAGCGGCACCGCCAGCGCCGGACGCCGTTCGTTGGAGCGGCCCACAACCTGACCGTCCTGCACGATCAGCACATCTGAGCTACTGGGACCCGTGATGATGCGCGTCGCATCATGCGCCACGTCCAGGCTGGCCTGTACCTGGATCGTCGAGGCGGCCGCTGCCGTCCCTGGCGCCGTCAACCGGACAGTGGCCACCGCCGCGGCAGGACCCGAACTGGTCGGCAACGGGCCGCAGCCGCGCAACGGAGTTCGTGTCACCGACGATCCTCCCGTCCCGACCGGCGATCCGGCTGAGGAGCCTGACTGCCCAGGATGAGTCTGCTTGGCCGAACCAGAGCCGGCCGAACAGCCGGCGACCAGCGTCGCAGCGAGCAGTGCCACGACCATCCGGTTGATCCACATCGAGCATCACCTCACTGGCTGGATGCGGCAAGGGTGACAAATCATTGCGATCCACACTTTGGTCACTGGTTAGTTAAGTTCCGCCTGTGACCTTGCGCAACCCTCGCCAATCGGTGCATGCTGCCGCGGGGCGCATCGTCTACAGACGTCCAGCGCCGCACCTTCGACTGCGTGGAGAACCCATGTCTCGCTCCCGATCAACGTCTCTGCTCGTGTCCGTGCTGGCGACCACGGTTGCCGCCGGATTCATCACCGCCTTCGCGCCCACCGGTCAGGCCGCTGCCCCGGCGGATGACACGCCGGTGCTGCTGACGCCGAAGGGCGAGCATGAGAACGGATCGGACGAAGCTGGCTTCGACAAACTCCGCGATGCCTACTACTGGAGCCGGCTGCTGGCCGGTGACAACCCGCTGAGCCTGAGCCAGGCCGCGGGGCTGCGAACCTCAGCCGCCAGCAGTTCGGCAAAGATCGCCAGCGAGAGCCAGCGCGGCGCGGCGCGCGGTGGGACCTGGGCACAGCAGGGGCCCGCGCCGATCGTGCAGAACGGCCGTACCACCAATGCCTTCGAAGCGGTCTCCGGGCGGATCGGGGCGTTGGCCATCCGCAAGGACGGCACCGTGATCCTCGGCGCTGCCCAGGGCGGCGTCTGGACCTACGACGAGACCACGAAGATGTGGACGTCACGCACCAAGGACAGCGACACCCAGTCGGTCGGATCGCTCGCGATCGCGCCCAGCAACGACAACATCGTCTACATGGGTTCTGGTGAGGGGTCGCTGTCGGGTGACGCCTACTACGGTGACGGCATCTACCGGTCCGCCGACGGCGGTGTCACCTGGAAGCACGTCTCAACCCTGTTCACCGGTCAGTCGGTGTCCGACATCGCGGTAGACCCCACCAACGCCAACCACCTGTATGCAGCGACGCTGCGCGGCCGCGCCGGCGTCCGCCGGGTGAGCGCTCCGACCCAGACCTCGTTCGGCGTCTGGGAGTCCACCGACGGCGGCGCGCACTGGACGCTGCGCAAGGGCACCACGAACGAGCTGCACGGCGCGACCAACCTCGTGATGGACCCGCAGAACGCCAAGGTGCTGTGGGCCTCGTTCTGGGGCGACGGAATCTATCGCTCCACCGACGGCGGTAAGACCTGGGCGAGTGCGCTGGGCGACCTGCCCAAGGGCAACTTCCTCGAGGGCGGCACCCGGTTCGCGCTCGGCATCTCACACCCCGCAGGCAGCGCTTCCGCGACCGTCTACACCGGCTTCGACTACTTCGACAGCTCGGCCGTCTACCACCAGAGCCAGGTCTACAAGACCACCACGGACGGCACGACGTGGACCGCAACCGCCACCGGGACCGGCAATGACTCGATCCTCGGCTACTGCGGCACGCAGTGCTTCTACGACAACGTCATCAAGCCCGACCCCACCAACCCCGACGTCGTCTACGTGTTGGGGCTGTACGGCTACACGAACTCACCACCGTCCGGTGGGGTGTGGCGGTCGACCGACGGCGGCGCGACCTGGAAGAGCCTGGGCTATGACCTGCACCCGGACTTCCACGCCTTTGCCTACCAGCCCAACGACACGTCGCACGTCGCCCTCGGTAACGACGGCGGGGTCTGGCAGTCACATGCAGGCGGCGGACGCAACGGTGCGGCGGACCCGCTGTCGGCTGCGGACTGGGAGAACCTCAACGGGCAGGTGGATCCCGCTACTGCAGCGCTGATCCATTCCACCGGACTCACCATCACCCAGTTCACCAGCATCGCGACCGTGCCGCAGGCGCCGGGCCAGCTCTGGGGTGGGACCCAGGACAACGGAACCCTGCGCAAATCTCTGAGCAACGGGCGCTGGTTCGATCAGTCCAGCGGTGATGGTGGCCAGGTGATCGTGGATCAATCGACCGTGAACCCCAACAACCCCACCGGTGCCGCCGCGTACGTGTTCGGTAGCTACTTCGGCATCTCGCCGTACCGGTTCAACCCCAGCGAGGTCAGTACCTTCTTCGGCAACGAGGCCATCGACGGCGGCATCAACATGACCGACCG
>JBBQFE010000435.1:0-3314 GCA_038321605.1 Mycobacteriales bacterium
ATGTAACTGTTGGAGGGTTGGTTTACGCGTGTTGGTCGGTGGGGTGCGTGGTGGAGTAGGGTTCTTTGTGTGTGGGGTGGTAGGTCTCCTACGATGCCGGTGATATCTGGTACGGCCTCGGCGTCCTTTTCTGAGGCTGCCGCCCGTTCCGAGGCATCGTCACCCGCCGACAGTCAGGTCGTCTCTTCCGATATCCATGGGTTCGTCCAAGCATGCTCACCGGGGTCCGGACGAGTCTCTGTCTTACAGGGACTTTCCGAAAGGACTCCTCATGCTGGCTCGTGGCGAATTCCGGCCAGCATGAGGAGTCGCCGAGCTAGGCAGCCGTAGGTTTGGCTGGGAGTGGACGTTCCCGTCCCGGCCTGTCAGGCCTTGTCCGGTCCTGTTACGGCTAGCCCTACCGCCCTTCTGATGTTAGTATTGCGTTAGCTAACGTGCCATCACGTCAGCTGCCATCGTGTGAATGTGGGGCGCTCAGCTCGGGTGCCCCGCCGGTCGTCGGGGGGCACTGGCTCATGAAGGAACAAGGTCTGCGCACTGTTGCGCAGGTATCTGGCCGCGGGCGGACCACCGCCCGTGCCGCACTGGCCGTCCTGTGCCTCGTCACCTCCGTACTTGCAGCGGTTACGCCGACCGTCCTCGCCCCGCCTGCCGGCGCCGAGCAGCCGGTGGCTCAGCCGCAGGTGGTCTCCGCGACCCCGTCCGCCGCCACCCCCTCGGTCAACGACGGAGCCGTTCACACCATCACCCAGATCGGCTCGACCATCGTCGCCGGCGGTGCCTTCACCAGCGTGACCGCTCCTGGGTCGACCGTGACCGTCAAACGCACCAACATCTTCGCCTTCGACGCCGTGACCGGCGCCCTCATCACTACCTTTGCTCCGGTCATCAACGGTGAGGTCGACGCCCTCGCCCCCGGCCCGGACGGCACCTCGGTCTACATCGGCGGCCAGTTCACCACGGTCAACGCGGCGGCACGGCGCGGCGTAGTCCGGCTGAACCTCGCGACCGGTACCCCGACCGCGGGCTGGGTTGCCCCGGTGATCAACGGCGCGGTCAACGACCTGCTCGCCTACGGAACCAGGCTCTACCTGGCCGGCACCTTCACCTTGGTCAACGCGGTGCCGCACGCCGGCCTGGCGACCGTGAGCGCCGCGAACGGCCACCTCGACCAGTTCATGAACATTCAGCTGTCCGGACACCACAACTACGGAATCTTCTGCAAGGGAAGCACCTGCGTCTCGAGCGCCACCGGCGCAAGGTCGATGAGCATGTCGCCGGACCACACCCAACTGGTCGTGATCGGCAACTTCCGGCTGACCCGCAACTCCCCGAAGGCTGCCGACACCAGCCACGACCAGATCGTGCGGATCAAGCTCGGTGGACTCGCTGTCGTCAACGACACCTGGGCCACTGCCGCTTTCCACTCCGGCTGCCATGTCATGAGCTTCGACAGCTGGGTACGCGACGTCAGCTTCTCCCCCGACGGCAGCTACTTCGTGGTCGCCAGCTCAGGCGGCCCGAGCACCGGCCAGAACTGCGACTCCGCGATCCGGTTCGAGAACGCCAGTAGCGGCCTGGCCGCCAAGCTGACCTGGGTCGACTTCTCCGGCGGTGACTCGCTCTGGTCGGTGGCCGTCACCTCGGCAGCTGTCTACGTGGGCGGTCATGCCCGCTGGATGAACAACCCGAGCGGACGTGACAGTGCTCAGCCGGGCGCCGTCGCACGACCGGGCATCGCCGCGCTGGACCCCCTGACCGGCCTACCGTTGTCGTGGAACCCGGGGCGCAATCCTCGTGGCGCAGGTGCCTGGGCGCTGCTGGTCACCCCGACCGGCCTGTGGGTGGGCAGCGACACCGAGTACATCGGTAACTTCCGCTTCCGGCGTCCGCGGATCGCGTTCTTCCCGCTGGCGGGAGGCTCAACCCCCGCGCGAGGCAACGGCGGCACGCTGCCCAACGACATAGTCGCCCTCGGTTCGTCCGCGGGCTCCCCCGGAAGCTACGGCGACACGGTCACCGGTATCAACTTCACCGGCAGCAAGACCGCCACTCCGTACACCCTCCCCGCGGCAGGCGTCGCATGGAGCACGATCCGCGCCGCCGTACAGATCGATGGAAAGATCCTGTACGGCCTGGCAGACGGCACGATGCACCTGCGGAGCTTCGACGGCCGAACGTTCGGTCCCGACCAGGTGATCAACCCGTACGTCGATCCTGCCTGGAGCACGGTCAAGACCGGCTCGAACCCGACCCTCAACGAGACCTACCTGGGTATCGTGCCCAGCTTCTACTCCGAGATCACCTCGCTGACCTCGATGTTCTACCTCGGCGGCCGGCTCTACTACACCCGCGCAGGCTCACCACACCTGTACTTCCGCGCGTTCAGCCCGGACAGCTACATACTTTCGCCGACCGAGAACACCGCCGATGGTGGCCTGAATTTCGCCGCCGTGGCCGGCGGGTTCTACGCCGGCGGAGTTTTCTACTGGGCGACCGGTATGGATGGCCTGCTGCACTCGGTGACCATGACGGCTGGCACCCCGGTGGCGACCACGGCCAAGGTCGTCGGCGGGCCGGCCATCGACGGTCGTGACTGGCGAGCTCGGGGCCTGATCGTTTCGCCGGTTGCCGCCCACGGCGCGAACCAGCCGCCAGCGGCGACACTGACCGCCAGCTGCCTGCACGCCTCCTGCAGCCTGGACGCCAGCGGCTCCACCGATCCGGAGACTGGGCAGCTGAGCTACTCCTGGAACTACGGGGACGGCTCCACCGGACCCGGCGCGTCGGTTCTCAGCCACGATTTCTCAGCAGCGGGCACCTACCAGGTCAGCGTTACGGTCACCGATGACCACTCCCTGACCTCCACCACCTCGACGTCGGTCACGGTCGGCGCACCACTGCCGATCACCCTGGTCGGCGTGGGGCACGCGAGCACCAACACCGCTACCACCTCGGTCGCCGTACCCGGGGGTGTCCAAGCCGGTGACGTCCTGTTGATGTACACCTCGGTCAACAGCGACGCCCGCGCCATCACCGTGCCGGCCGGCTGGACCCAGGTCTCGACCCGGGACACCGGCGGTGTGCTGGTCAACACCGTCTGGTCCTATGTGGTGCCCAGCGCGGGCCTGTCGGGCAACGTCGAGGTGGACCTCGACGCCGCCGCCCAGCTCAACGTGCAGTTGGTGGCCTACCGCAACGTCGATCCGAACCAGCCGGTCCAGTCGGTGGCCAGTGCCGAGGACGTCGCGATCACCGCGACCCACTCAGCGCCGGCGGCCCCGGTAACACAGCCCGGCTCGTTGGCCGTGCTG
>JBBQFE010000436.1:0-3310 GCA_038321605.1 Mycobacteriales bacterium
GCACAGATCGGCTACCTGAGCCCGGTCCTGGGCTCGTCGACACCGCAGAACTCCTTCACCCAGCAGTCCCAGGCTCTCGCCGACATGTCGAAGGCCAGCAACTTCGCGATCTGGCTGGACACCGTCACCAACGCCCTGGTCGCCAACGCATACCTGGCCGGCGCCGAGGGCATCGCCAACGGAACCCAGACGCCCCAGCAGGTGATGGCGGCGGTCCAGAAGGCGGCCGCCAAGGCCAAAGCGCAGGCTGGATGAGCAAGCGGCTCGGGAGGCCGCCGCAGACCAACTGCATCGAGCGGCGGCCTCCCGGGCCCGAGCACACGTGTCCGGCGACTGGAGGTCTTGGTGAATCGCACAGCGGCCCGATGGAAGACCTGGGTGTGGGTGCTCCCCGCGGTGGTGCTGCTCGGGGTGTTCGTCTACTACCCGATCGTGGACAACATCCGGCTCAGCTTCTACAGCTGGAGCGCGTTCTCGCCTCACGCGGCGTACGTCGGCTTCGACAACTACACGACAGCGTTTGAAGACCCGGTCTTCCGTCGGGCGCTCATCAACAACGTGCTCTACGCCGCCATCTCCCTCGTATTCCAGGTCGGTGGCTCTCTCGTGCTCGCCGCCGTTCTCGAGGAAGTCGTGCACCACCGGCTCGGCGGCATCCTGCGGACCATCTACTTCATCCCAGCGACGATCTCCATCACCGTCGCGGGCATCCTCTTCTCCTTCCTCTACAACCCCCAAATCGGCCTGCTGAACCGCGCGCTCAGTGGCGTCGGGCTCGGGTCGCTCGCACAGGACTGGCTGGGCAGCCCGCACACCGCGATATTCGCCATCATCGGCATGAGCCAGTGGCAGTCGATCGGATACACCGCAGTGTTGTTCGTCGTCGCGATCCAGCGCATCCCCAAGGAGCTCTACGAAGCGGCCAAGGTCGACGGCGCGGGCGGCGTCCGAACGTTCTTCTCCATCACCATCCCCCTCCTGCGCGAGATGACGACGCTGGTCACCATTCTCACCCTGTCGGGGGCGTTCCTGGTGTTCAACGAGGTCATGGTGATGACGGGCGGCGGGCCGTCCAACTCGAGCCAAGTGTTGGGGACCTGGCTGTACCAGAACGCCTTCCTGCAGGACGACATGGGCTACGCCGCGGCGATCGCGACCGTGATCTTCGCGATCACCTTCGGCATCTCGGCGGCTCAGATCGTCTACACGCGTCGGCGGAGGGTCCAATGGTAACCGAGGCAACCGAACCACTTCTGGTCGCGCGCGACCGCAATGCGAGCGCCGTACGCCACAATTCACCGGCCTACCGCCCAGGTCAGGTCCTGGTCCGCGTGCTCGTGTGGATCCTGTTGGCAGCATCGGCGATCATCGTCATCTACCCGCTGCTCTGGATGGTCTTCAGCAGTTTCAAGGACAACACCGAGGTGTTCGGCAACCCCTGGGGCCTGCCGTCGAAGCTGCGCTGGCACAACTTCGTGCAGGCCGGCAACGCGGGCGTCGTCCGTTACTTCACCAACAGTGTGATCGTGACGTCGGCCTCGATCGTCTCCACGACGCTGATCAGCGCCTGGGCGGCATACGGCCTGGTCCGGGTGCGCATCCCGCTCGATGCCCCGGTGCTCCTCATGTTGCTCGGCGGCCTCATGCTCGCGCCAACGGTCGCCCTGGTGCCGCTGTTCGGGCTGCTTCAGCAGCTGCACATCTACAACACGTACTGGGCCCTGATAGTGCTGTACACGGCGTTCCGGATCCCCTTCACCACCTTCCTGATCCGGGCGTACATGGTCGACCTCCCTCCGGATGTCGACGAGGCCGCGACCATCGACGGTGCCTCCCGCGGACAGATCTTCTGGCGGATCATCCTGCCCATGTGCCGACCGATCGTCGTCTCGGCCGCTTTGCTACAGGCGCTGTTCGCCTGGAACGAGTTCGTCTTCGCGCTCGTCTTCATCAGCAACGGCAACCTGAAGACTCTGCCGGTCGGTCTGGTGGACATGCAGAGCCGACTCCTGACCAACTGGCCCGTCCAGTTCGCGGGATTGACGATGGCTGCTCTGCCGATGATCGTGCTGTTCCTGATCGGCCAGCGCCAGTTCCTGCGCGGCCTGACCGACGGCATCGGGAAGTGATCCCGCCCCCGCATGGGGGATGACGGCGCTCCCGCTGCTCAGCGACGACGCCTCGGACGAGTCGTCCGAGATGCGCCCGGCCCACCCGCGTGTCACCGTCGGGAACGAATCCGTCGCGAGGGAGGCCGGATGGCTGACCATGACGAGAGCTTGCTCACGGTTGCGCTGGCTCTCGGGGCGAACGTGGGTGTTGCAGCTCTCAAGCTGATGGCCGGCCTGGTGACGGGCTCGGGCGCGCTGCTGTCGGAGGCTGCGCACTCGTTCGGCGACTGCTGCACCGAGGTGTTGTTGTTGACCGCGCTGCGCCGATCCGGACGCTCGGCCGACCGCCGGCACCCGTTCGGCTACGGCAAGGAGCGCTACTTCTGGTCCTTGCTGGCGGCCATGGCGATCTTCGTCTCCGGCGCGGTCTTCTCGGTCTACCAAGGGATCCACACGATCGCGACCCAACCCACGGGAGACAAGATCTGGGTCAACTATGCGGTGCTGGCCAGCGCGGCCCTCCTGGAGGGCATCTCCTTGCGGCAAGGGTTGAAACAGGCCCGAGCCGGAGCCGCCCGCCGACGTACGACGCTGGTCGCCCACGTCGCCGACCCGGACGACCCAACCGTCAAGAGCGTGCTCGTCGAGGACTCGGCGGCCCTCGTGGGTCTGGCGCTGGCAGCGATCGGCGTCACACTGCACCAGGCGACGGGGAACGCGACGTACGACGGGCTCGCGTCGATCGCTATCGGCGTGCTGCTCGTCGTGGCGTCGGCCGCGCTGGCCCAGACCTGCAAGTCGCTCTTGATCGGCCAACAAGCGGACGGCACCCTCGTCCGCGCGGTGCACGCCTGGCTCGAGGACCAGCCCGAGATCGAGGATGTCGTCGACATGCTGACGATGCGGTTGGGACTGGACAGCGTCCTGCTTTGCGTGCGAGTCGACTTCGTCAACCAGGTAACCTCCGCGGAGATCGAGCGCAGCTGTGTACGGATGGACGCGGAGCTGCGTGAGGCGTTCCCGTCCTTGGGTGAGATCTTCATCGAGCCGGTCCCCCGAGGCGATCCCACGGTCCGGTCGCGGGTACTGCGTCGATATGGCGAGACGGCGCTGACGTCGAACCGGCCAGGCGACCCCAGCCCCTCGTGATGCGAACATCGACCACGCCATCGTCCGCGCGTGTTTCAATCACCGTATTC
>JBBQFE010000437.1:0-3293 GCA_038321605.1 Mycobacteriales bacterium
TCACCGGTGTCCACCAGTCGCCCGACCTGCGGCACCAGCGTCAACGCGCGGTCGCTCGTGGACTCCAGCTCGTTCTGCATGCGGCGATGTCTAACAGTAGGAAGCCGCCAAGGACTGTCGCGACACACCCCCTCTGACCTGGGACGATGCACCAGTTAGTTCAGTCAATAGGTAATGAGCCTGCAGGTTCTGGATGGTCACGGCTGTCCCTCGTTCTGACGGTCTGCGTTGTGGTGGGTGAGTTCGTGGGCCAGGACGGTGAGGTCGAGCTGGCCGGGTAGTTCCCCGTCGGCCGGCGCTGCGCCACCCTGTTGGGTTTGTTCGTGGCTGTGCCGGGCGAACTGCGCGAGGTCGGCCTCGAGCGCACGGTCGTAGCTGCTGGGCTGCTGGGCAGTGCTGCCGGCGGTGCTGGTCAGGTCGGTGTAGTTGATGCCGGTGCTGCTCTTCAGAGCGTTCTGGTGTTGGGCGGCGACCAGCGCGAGGTAGTCGATCCCGGTCGCCGCAGCAGTTGTGGGGGTCGCGGGGTCGGGGTGGGCGTCGGGGTGGACGTGCCTGCCGATCTGGTGCGGGACGGCTTGTCCCATCGGGTGGCCGTTGAAGCGGATGTCGATGCGGGTCAGGTCGAACGGGTCGAACACGACCTCCACGGTCCGGCTGACCAGCGCCACGTCGACCTCATAGGAGTTCCCGAACAGGCTGATCAAGGCGGTCTTGGCAACTTTGCGATGGTGTGACCACAAGAACGCTTCCCGCAGCAGCACCAGGTCAGGCGGCGTGACGGGGCCGGGCGCGAGGAACCGCTCCAAGGGGGTCTGTTGCGTTTCGGTGTGGACACGGTGGTGGTAGACGGTCTCGACCCACGCAGTGAACAGGGTGTTGAGCTGACCGATGTCTTTGACGGCCGCGAGGGCTCCGGGGACGGTGAGTTCGACGAGGAACTGGTCCCGGATGGTCCGGAACACCCGCTCGATTTTGCCTCTGCCAGCAGGTTGGCCGGGCCGGGAGTGGGTGAGGCGGATCCCCAGCACGGCCAGGGTCCGCAGGAGCTGCCCGGAGATCATGGCGCTGCCGTTGTCCAAATACGCGGTCGAGGGGATGCCGCGGGACAACAGGCCCAGCCGGAGCGCTCCTTGCAGGTGGACGGTGTCCTCGCTGTGGCCCCAGCGGTAACCGACCAGAGCGCGTGAATGGTCATCTATGAAGGCGAACAAGTACGTTTTGCGGCCCGCCACGACCGGACCGTGCAGGGCGTCGCCGGTCCAGCGGACGTTCGGGGCCTCAGCTTCGAACCGGCCGAAGGCCCGCGGCGCGCTCCCGTCCGGGCGGGTGTTGAGCTCCAGCCGGGCGAAGTGCCGCTGCAACGTCCGGGCCGACGGGGCCGACCCGTCCGGGCCGGCGGTCGCGAGCAGGATCGCGCTGACCTGCGCGGCCGTGCGGGCGGGGACCTCCCGCTTCAACGCCGCAGCCAGCTCCAAGACCGCCGCGACGGTCCGTGGCTGGCAGGAGCGGGTTGAGGGCAGCAGCGCGTCGAACCCGCCCCTGCGCCACGTCAGGATCCACCTGTCCAGGGTGACCCGTGAGACCCGCGTCCGGTGCCCGAACGGTCCGGTGTGCTCGCACTCCGCCAAGGCCCGGACCAGCTGCCCGCGTTGCCGGGACGTCAACGCCGGGTCGGCGGCCTCCCGGATCAGGGCGTAACGAAACAGCCCCACCAGCCGGGCCCGGTCAGCCCGAACCTCCGGGCCGGGCGCGCCGGGCTGCCCGCTGCCCTGGTCCAGTCGTGTCTTGGCCTGCATCGGCTTCCTTTCCTTGGGTGATCACGTCGTGATCAGCAAGGCCTGAGGCTTCCGTTGCGACGGGCCGCTGCCCAGGCGTCAACTCGTGTTGGCGCCTCGGGCTCCATGGCTCACCCAGCAGCAGCCGCCGGCAGCGAGACCGAAGGCGCAGCGACTGCCCCAGGCGCTGGTCCCAGGAGCAGCCCGCGACTGGCTGAGGACGCGAACTGCCACGGCGGTCGAGGCCCGAACCTCCGGGTCGCAGCAGCGGCCGCCAACCCCAGCGCCTGCAGCGCATCCCCGAACGCCGATCCAGTCGCCATGATCGGCGCCGTCATCGCATCCAAAGCCAGCAGCAACGTCGTGAACGTCAGCCGCCAGTGCGCCGCGCGGCACGCAAAGCGGCGCAGCCAACCCCGGACCGTGCTCACCGGCCGCTCGAGCAGCGTCGCGATCTTGCGATGCCCGATCCCCTTAGCGCTCGCGAGCAACCCAGACCCGATCACCGCCGCGCTGTCGGCCCTACGGACCAGCATGAACGCCGGCAGCAGGACATGCGTCTGCGGGCAGATCGAACAAGCCGAACGCCGCGGCCGACACAGCACCGTGCAGTCCTCATCCCGGACGCCCCGCGACCGCGCGTAACCCCAAGGCCGAAGCTCACCCTCACAGCCCGGGCAACGCAGATGCCCATTCCTCAACAGCTTGTCGACCTCGAGCGGGTCCGTACCTACCATCAACATCGGGTGCCTCCTAGCACCAAGCGACGGCCCTCCCTTCCCGCCAAGGAAAGGGGAGGGCCGCTGCGTTAACAGGACATCGTCACGCTCTCGTCGCAAACCAAGAAGGGCAACCCAACCGGATCACCCTGCAGAAGATCATCACCATCAACGACGCCAACTACCACCCACATCGTCATCCACGGTGTCGCTCAACAGCCGGTAGCTCGGGCCGTCCATGAGCAGGACGTGACTGTTGTTGACGAGCCGGTCCAGCGACTCGGCAACGACGGGGTTGGGGAACAGCGGATACCAGTCTGCCGGGGCCCGGTTCGCGGTGAAGATCGTGGACTTGCCGGTGCGTTCGGTGATGAGCTCATAGAGGTCGTCGGCTTGGGCGTCGGTGAACATCCTGACGCCAAAGTCATCCAGGATGAGCAGGTCGACGGTGGCGAGCTTGCGCAGCCGTTGCGTCCAGGTCCGGTCGGCGTGTCCGCCGGCGAGGTGCGCCAGGGCCCGGCTGGCCTTGAGGAACGTGACCGACAGGTTCCGTCGGCAGGCCAGGTTCCCGAGGGCTTGAGCGACGTGGCTTTTCCCGACACCCACAGGGCCGTGCAGGACGACGCACTCGCCGCGGTCCAGGAACCGCAAGGTGGCCAGGTCGCGGATCGCGCTGACGGGGAACTTCGCGGAGACGGTGAAGTCGAAGTCCTCCAGGGTGAGCTGTTCCTCGAACTGCGCGGCCCGGACCCGGCGGGTCACGGCGGTCGCGGCCCGCCGGTTGAGTTCGTCCTCACAC
>JBBQFE010000438.1:0-3288 GCA_038321605.1 Mycobacteriales bacterium
CTGCGCACTACCTGGTGAACTCCACCTATGCCGTGCAACCCGGTGACACCGTGCTCGTGCATGCGGCTGCGGGCGGCGTCGGTCAGCTGCTGATCCAGCTGGCGAAGGCAAAGGGCGCAACGGTCATCGGAACGGTGTCGACGGCGGAAAAGGCAGCCCGAGCGCGGACGGTAGGCGCCGACCACGTCATCAACTATCTGGAGGTGGCCGATGTGGGCGCGGCGGTGCGAGAGCTCACGGGTGGGGTCGGGGTGGCGGCGGTGTACGACGGCGTTGGAAAGAGCACCTTCGAGGGATCCCTTGCAGCACTGCGGATTCGTGGCACGTTGGCCCTGTTCGGGGCTGCCAGCGGACAGGTTCCGCCCTTCGACCTGCAGCGCCTGAACCGCGCCGGTTCGTTGTTCGTGACCCGTCCGACCCTGGTCCACTACATCGCGAGCAGGCAGGAGTTGTTGGAACGCAGCAACGACATTCTCGGCGCGGTCGCCGACGGCTCGCTGGTGGTCGAGATCGGTGGCCGGTACCCGCTGTCAGATGCTGCGACGGCGTATGGCGACCTGGAGGGTCGTCGGACCATGGGCAAACTGCTTCTCATACCGTGACCGCAGGAACCCCAGGAAACTAGATCGCCACTAGGGCAGCTGCGTACTGGCCGCTGCTGCGCAAGGGGGGCAGCGTCAGAAAGGGCAGCGTCACAAAGGGCAGCGTCAGAAAGGGCAATCTTCTGCCGACCCCGAACCCAGCCTGGACGCCGCGCCGTCACCGGAGGGCGAATCTTGCCCAGTATGCCACCGCTCGGGAGGCCTGTGTCGGTATCGGCGGCGCTGCGGACTGATCCAGGTAACCGCGTGGCTGCCGGGATCCATTTGTACCTGCCAGCCGCCGTGGGTCTTGGCGTTGTGGTGCCTGCGATGCACCGCATGCAGATTGCCGGGCACGGTAGTACCGCTCGGGTAAGGCACGGCATGGTCGAGATCGCAACGGCGGGCTGCCTGGTTGCAGGTCGGAAAGGTGCACACCCCGTCACGGACAACGATTTGATCGTGAAGGTGCGCGGGCGGGCGGTAGCGGGTCGCGCTGTGGTCGATCGCCGATCCGGTGACCGGATCGACGACCAGCCGCCGCCAGGTACTGCTCTTGCGGTGAGCCAACTCCCGTGCTGTGTCCGCAGTGATCGGCCCGTAACCGTCCAACCACGCCGGCTCGTCATCGCGGTACACCAGCGTTGAGGCTGCGACCACCACGCTGACGGAAGCTCGATAGCCGCGATCATCGCGATCCGGCAACTCGCGGCCCGTGAGCAAGCTGGCAAGCAGGATGTCCGCTCGGCGCTGATCGATTGTGCGGTCGTCGTCGTCGCAGGCCCGGCGTCGGGCGCCGGAGTCAATCGCGGCCAGACAGGCCTGCAGGTCTGCCGAGGGCGCCAGCACACTGAGCCAGGACATCCCGTCCTCACCCGCCACCAGGTCCACCCGTCGGTCGGCGACCGCGCGCCGATGGCGTTCCTGTGCGCTCTGCGGGTCCAGGCTGATCACGGCCCGACGCAATGACTGGCGCAGCTGGGGAAGCGTGACTTCGGCGGCCCGTTCCAGCACCCGCGCCTCGAGGCCCGCGTGCATCTCCGGCGACAGGCGGTACGCGGCATCCGCGATCGCGGTGGCGTGCTCGCAGCTGATGCTGCCGCTGCTCAGTGCAGCCATGGTCGCCGGCAATGATTCGACCAACGTCGCCGCAGCCTCGATCCGACTCCGGGCGGCGCTCGGCGAAAGGCCGAGTGCAGCGCCGATTTCGTCTCGGGACCATCGCTCGACCGACTCGTCTGCAGCGGTGATCGCGGTCAGCAGGCGGTGCTGAACGCTACCCAGCCAGGACCGCAGCTGCTCCACCATGATCAGGGCGTCGACCCCAGCGACCGGCGACGTCGATCCGATGTCGAGGGATGCCAGCTCGACGACCGACCTCACGGCAGGCGAGTCAGATGCCGGTGAACCGATTCCCATACAAACAGTGTAATCGAATATATGTTCGATTACAAGAGCTAAACGCCGAGGTTCTTCCGTAGCCAGTTCTTCCGCAGCCGGCTCGTACGCCGCCGAACCCGACGCCCACCGCAAACCTGCAGTCAGCGGCGACGTACGCCCTCAGCCAGTTCCTCAGCCAACCGGCCGGCGGCGGCCACGCCTGCTGTATCCGGAGAGTCCAGCAGGCACCGGACGAAGGCGGACCCGACGATCACCCCGTCGGCGAAAGCCGCTACCTCGGCAGCCTGGTCGGCGTCCGAGACTCCCAGCCCGACGCACACCGCGATGTCGGGAGCCAGCCGCCGGACCCGCGCCACCAGTGCGGTAGCCGTGTCACTGACAGCCGCACGAACACCGGTCACGCCCATCGTGGACGCTGCATAGACGAAACCTCGGGAGGCGGCAACGGTGGATACCACCCGGGCATCCGTCGACGATGGCGCTACGAGAAAGACCCGGTCGAGGCCGTTCTGATCGCTACCCGCGATCCACTCCCCCGCGTCATCGGGAATCAGGTCAGGCGTGATCGCTCCGGCGCCACCGGCGGCCGCCAGATCCGTCGCGAACTGAGAAACCCCATATTTCTCAATGGGATTCCAGTACGACATGACGACCGCGACGGCTCCGGCCTCCCGCACCGCGGTCACGGCGGCGAGGACGTCATGCATTCCCACGCCCGCCTTCACCGCGGGATCGACCGCTGCCTGGATGGTCGGTCCGTCCATGCCTGGATCGGAATACGGCACACCGACCTCGATGATGTCCGCACCGCCAGCCACCATCGCCCGCATCGCATCGATGGACAGCGGAACCGTCGGGTAACCGACCGGCAGATAACCGATCAGGGCCGAACGATTCTCGTGTCCCGCGCGTGTCAGAACCTCGGCAAGCGCGCTCACGCCGGTTCACCGCGGCCGCACGCCGGGTCACCGCGGCCGGACGCCGGTTCAACGCGGCCTGACGCCGGTTCACCGCGGCCGGACGCCGGTTCACCGCGGCCGGACGCCGGCTCACCAGGTTCGGCGAGTCCCAACAGGTCCTCCGCCATCGACTGCTCGGTTTCTGTCTGCAGAGCGTCGGACTCCGATGACACCAGCCCGAAATAGGTCGATGCCGTCTCGACGTCCTTGTCGCCGCGACCCGAGAGGTTGACCAGGATGACCGCGTCCGGTCCGAGTTCCTTGCCCAGATCCAGGGCCCCGGCCAAGGCGTGCGCGCTCTCGATGGCTGGAATGATGCCCTCGGTCTTACACAGCAGGGCAAAAGC
>JBBQFE010000439.1:0-3260 GCA_038321605.1 Mycobacteriales bacterium
GTGACGGCGTGACCCCGATGGCGGGCGCCCATCCGACAGGTGAAGGAGACGCCGGATGATTGCCAGCGTGCACGGTCGGGTGGCGGCCATCGGGCCGGACGGGGCAGTGGTCGAGGTCGGCGGTGTGGGACTGGCGGTGTCGTGCTCGCCGGGCACCCTCGCCAGGCTGCGGGTCGGAGACGATGCTCGGCTGTCCACCAGCCTGGTGGTCCGCGAGGATTCCCTGACCCTCTACGGCTTCTCCGACGACGACGAGCGAGGCCTGTTCGAACTGCTGCAGACGGCGAACGGTGTCGGCCCGAAGCTCGCCCAGACCATTCTCGGGGTGTTCCCGCCACGCGAAGTGCGCCGAGCCATCGCCACCAGCGATCACAACACCCTGATCAAGGTCCCCGGCATCGGCCGCAAGGGTGCGGAGAAGATCGTCATCGAGCTGCGTGACCGGATCGGGGCGTTCGATGCCGACGCCGGTTCGGGGTTCTCCGAGCTGGCCGGCGTGACGGCCATCGCTCCCTGGAAGGACCAGGTGCTGCATGCGCTGGCCGGTCTCGGCTTCGGCGGCAAGGAGGCGGCGGAGGCGATCGACACGGTCGCTGCGGACTCCGGCGACAATCCCGAGGTCGCGGTGATCCTGCGTCGCACCATCCAGTTGCTGGGCCGTAACCGGTGAGCACGCCGGAACACGATTCGAGCATCGTCTCGCCGTTGCCCGCGGTCGACGAGAACGAGATCGAGGCCAGCCTGCGCCCGAAACAGCTGGCCGAGTTCGTCGGCCAGCCGAAGGTGCGTGAGCAGCTACAGGTCGTGCTCGAGAGCGCCATGCGTCGCAACCGGCCGCCGGATCACGTGCTGCTCTCGGGCCCGCCCGGGCTCGGCAAGACAAGTCTCGCGATGATCATCGCCGCCGAACTGGGCGCGCCGTTCCGGCTGACCTCGGGCCCCGCGATCGAACGGGCCGGCGACCTGGCCGCGCTGCTGACGAGCCTGGCCGAGGGCGAGGTGCTGTTCATCGACGAGATCCACCGGATCGCCCGACCGGCGGAAGAGCTGCTCTACATGGCGATGGAGGACTTCCGGGTCGACATCATCGTCGGCAAGGGCCCGGGTGCCACCGCGATCCCGCTCGAGCTGGCGCCGTTCACGCTGGTGGGCGCGACCACCCGGGCCGGGCTGCTCACCGGACCGCTGCGGGACCGGTTCGGATTCACCGCCCACATGGACTTCTACGACGTCCCGGAACTCGAGCGGGTCATCACCCGGTCGGCGCAGTTGCTCGGGGTCAGTCTGACGGCTGAGGGCGCCGCCGAGATCGCCAGCCGGTCCCGGGGCACCCCGCGCATCGCCAACCGGTTGCTCAGGCGGGTCCGTGACTACGCCGAGGTACGTGCCGACGGGGTGGTCACCGCCCCGGTCGCGCACGCGGCCCTTGCCGTCTACGACGACGACGAGATGGGACTGGACCGGCTGGACAAGGCGGTGCTGGACGCGTTGATCCGCCGGTTCGGTGGTGGCCCGGTGGGCGTGAGCACCCTCGCGGTGGCCGTCGGCGAAGAGATCGAGACGGTCGAAGAAGTGGCCGAACCGTTCCTGGTACGAGCCGGCCTGCTGGCGCGTACTCCGCGCGGGCGGGTGGCTACCCCGGCGGCCTGGCACCACCTCGGGCTGACGCCGCCTAAGGCGGGACTTCCTGGCGCCACCCTGTTCGACAACTAAGCTGGCCCCAGAGCCCGCCGCCGGCGACCGAAGCCGGGGTTGTCGATCAAGAAAATGGTCTGTCGTGAAACAAGCACTGCCGCTGGTCATCCTGGCCCTGCTGTTCGTGGGTCTGATCATGTTCAACCGGCGAAATCGGGAACGGGCCGCCCGGGCCGATCTGAGCCGGCGCGAGAAGATGCGTCCCGGTCTCGAGGTGATGACGACCTCAGGGCTCTACGGCACGGTCGTCTCGGTCAACGAGCAGGAGAACAGCGTATTGCTGTCCATCGCACCCGGAGTGGAGGTCAGGTGGACGATCGCGGCCCTCCGAGAGATCCAGGAGTTGCCCGAGCAGTACCGGGACGCCGTTCCGGGCGAGAATTCGGGGGCTGTCACGCCGCAAGACCAGCTGCACAACGGCGCCGACGATTCCGGAACGAACTGACCGAAATGCCGGGCACTGGTGTGATTCCGAGTTGCGTCGGTCATACTGTGCGGCGAGCCTTGCCCTGTTGAGTTCCGGTAAAGCTGAGCGCCTGCGCCCTGCTGTGCGGGATGTACGTGCTGGTTGATAAACGAGGAGAAAACTTTCCGTGCCACCATCTGCCGGAACGCTGCGCGTCGGGCGTTACTTCGCGGCGCTGCTTGCGCTGCTCATCGTCCTGTACGGGATCCTGTTCTGGCCCGGCCAGCCACGGACCCCGAAACTGGGTCTGGATCTGGAAGGCGGTACCCAGGTCATCCTGAAGGCCGACGCCAACGGAAAGACACCCAGCAAGTCGGCGATGAACACCGCCCGTCAGATCATCGACGACCGGGTCAACGGCCTCGGTGTCTCCTCGGCAGAGGTCGCGATCCAGGGCAACGACCGGATCATCGTCTCGGTGCCCGGCAAGAACGGCGACGCTGTCAAGAACATCGGCAACTCGTTCCTGCTGCAGTTCCGTCCGGAGATCATCGCGCCCATCTCGGCAGCCCCTGCCACGACCACGGTGCCGTCCGGCTCGAGCGCAGCCTCTGCCACCCCGACCGCGAGTGGCTCGGCGAATGCCACTGCCAAGCCGACCGGCAGCGGAGCCTCGGCAGCCACCACCTCGCCGTCGCCGCGCGGACGGGTGGTTCCCAACCTGGCGGGCAGCGCCACTCCGTCCTCACCGGTCGCGACCCCGAGCAGCACTCCTGCGGCCACCCCGACAGCCAGCAACGGTGCGAGCCCGTCAGCCAGCGGCACGGCCACCAGCACGGGCACCCAGGTCGTGGACCAGTGGAAGACCCTGGGCTTCGCTCCGCCGAAGGACGCCACCGCCTACAACGCCCTGACCACCGCCCAGCAGACGTCCGTGCAGACCGTGCTGGCTGCCTGGGACTGCTCGAACAAGAGCCTGCGGCCATTGGACCAGGTCGACAAGCCGCTGGTCTCCTGCAGCCAGGACGGCACGGCCAAGTACCTGCTCGGTGCGGTCATCGTCGAGGGCAAGCAGATCAAGTCGGCCAACGCGGTCGCGCCAGGCTCCAACGGGACGAACTTCGAGTGGTCCATCAGCCTGAGCCTGAAGACCACCGGT
>JBBQFE010000440.1:0-3256 GCA_038321605.1 Mycobacteriales bacterium
GCAGGCCGATACCCTGCAAACCACCGACGGCGAGGCGCTCTATCGCCTGTGCGGTCAGAGCACCCACCATCATCACCACCTCGTCTGCCGCGCCTGTGGCAGGACGGAAGAGATCGAGGGACGAAGTGTCGAGCGCTGGGCGGCCCAGATGGCCGAGCAACACGGGTTCACCGACGTCGGCCACACCATCGAGCTTCTCGGCATCTGCGCCCAGTGCAGCGCCGGTCGAACGGGCGACTGACCGATGACCCAGCACCCGCCCCTCGGCGCAGAGGTCATCCTGCGGGATCAGTCCGGCGGCTTTCATCGGGCCACCCTGAGCTACTACGGCGATGCTCGGGTGACGGTCGAGCTCGCGGCCGACACCGACGCCCGCTTTCAACCGCGAGACCGGGTGCTGGTGACCTGGCCCGAGCCGACCGGCCTCATCTGTCTGCCCACCCAACTTGCCGGACACCACCCCGACGATGTGTTGGTCTGGACCGCCGACATCGTGGGCGACCCGTGGCCGGAACAGCGACGCCAGCACGAGCGAGCCAATATTCCCGGCTATGTCGAGCTCTATCGGGCTGACCCGGCGAGTGACCAGACCCGGGTGGACGGTCCGGTCCTCGACCTCAGCGAGGCGGGGCTGCGGTGTGGCCTGTCCGAGCCCCAGGCCAGCATGTTCAAGCCGTCGACACCGGTCGAGCTGCGGCTGAGCCTTGGCGGCGCCGACGACCTGCGCCTGCCCGGTCGGGTGCTGTACGCCCGCAGCACCGCCCGCGCGGACAAGCTGCTGGAGGTGGTCGTGGTGTTCGACCGTCCGGTGTCACAGGCCGAAGAACTACGGCGCCATATCGTGCTCTGGCAGCTCGGCCGCGACGGCTGACAGCGCGCCATCAGTTCAGCGCGCCGCTGGCTCGGCGAACTTCCAACTAAGCGCGCCGCCAGATGAGCGCGACGGCTGACAGCTCGCTGCCAGATCAGCGCGAGGCCAACTCCGCGGTGATCGCAGCGAGCTCGGTGATCCGGGCGAAGTCACCCGAGGCCTGCAGTGCGGGCGGTGCGATCCAGGTCCCACCGACGCATCCGACGTTCGGCAGTGCGAGGTAATCACCGGCAGTCGCCGCGGTGATTCCGCCGGTCGGGCAGAAGCGCATCTGGGCGAACGGACCGGCCAGCGCAGCCAGCATCGCCCTGCCACCCACGACCTCCGCCGGAAAGAGCTTGGCCTCGGTGATGCCGCGCTCGAGCAGCCGCACCACGTCCGACGGGCTGGCGGTCCCGGCAAGAAACGGCACCCCGACGTCGGTCATCGCGTCCAGCAACCGGTCGGTAGCCCCCGGGCTCACCAGAAACTGCGCTCCCGCCGCAACCGCAGCCTCGGCCTGTTCGCCGGTCACGACGGTGCCGATGCCCAACACCATCTCGGGCACCTCTGCCGCGATCAGCCGCGCAGCCTCCAGCGCCGCCGAGGTACGCAGGGTCAGTTCGATGATGCCCACGCCACCCGCCAGCAGAGCCCGCGCCAGCGGTACTGCGCGCAGGGCGTCCTCGATGACCACCACCGGGATCACCGGCGCGATATCCAACGGAGAACGGGTTCGCGCTGAGGACATCGCAACTCCCCCGGTGCTCACAGCACCTCCACTGTCGACTGGCCAATCAGGTCGGGTTCGCTGTCGACCCCGGTCAGGTCGAAGACGGAGGCACCGGTGTCCGCCGTCCCCACCTGGGTCCGGAAGGAGGAGAACAGCCGCCGACCGAGCGTCGGCAGGACGACCGGCGTCTGGGCGATGGGACGATCCAGCAACTCCGCAGTGTCCACCAGCACATCCACCTTTCCGTTGAAGGAATCGACCACGATCCGATCACCGTCACAGAGACGGGCGAGCACACCACCGTCGGCGGCTTCGGGCGTCACATGAATCGCCGCCGGCACCGTTCCAGACGCACCACTCATCCGGCCGTCGGTCACCAGCGCCACCCGGTGACCGCGCTGCAGGAGCACCGACAGCGCCGGGATCAGCTTGTGCAGCTCAGGCATACCGTTTGCCTTCGGTCCCTGGAACCGGACGACCACCACCACATCGCGGTCTAGCTCACCGGCCTCGAAGGCCCGTACGAACGACGGCTGATCATCGAACACCCGAGCCGGCGCGTCGATGACCCGATGCTCATCGTCGAGTGCCGATACCTTGATCACCGCCCGTCCGACGGTGCCGTCCAGGATTTTGATGCCGCCGTCGGCATGGAAGGGCTCCGAGGCGGGGCGCAGGACGCTCAGGTCACCGGATCGTTCCGGCGCCGGACGCCAGGTCAAGGATCCGTCCTCTGCCAGCACCGGTTCGTTGCGGTACCGCGACAGCCCCGGACCCGCCAGGGTGTCCACGTCCTCATGCACCAGACCTGCATCCAGCAGTGCCCCGATCAGGTAGGCAGTCCCACCGGCCGCATGGAAGTGGTTGATGTCGGCGGAACCGTTCGGGTACATCCTGGTCAGCAGCGGCACTGCCGCCGACAGCTCGTCGATATCGGACCAGGTCAGTCTGATGCCCGCGGCGGCGGCGATCGCGACCAGATGCATGGTGTGGTTCGTCGACCCACCGGTGGCCAGCAGACCCACGACCGCGTTGACGATGGACTTCTCGTTCACCACCCTGCCCAGTGGGGTCCACTCGTCGCCGAGGCTGGTGATCTGCAGTGCACGCTGGGCGGTCGCCCTGGTCAGGGCTGGTCGCAGCGCACTGTCCGGCGGCACGAACGCGGCCCCGGGCAGATGCAGGCCCATCACCTCGACGACCACCTGGTTGGAGTTGGCGGTGCCGTAGAACGTGCAGGTGCCGGCACCGTGGTAGCTCGCCGCCTCGGCGTCCAGTAAGGCCTCTCGATCGAGCTTGCCCTCGGCATAGAGGTTGCGCAGCCGCTTCTTCTCGGTATTGGACAGACCCGACGACATCGGACCCGCCGGTATCAACGCCGCCGGCAGATGTCCGAACTGCAGTGCGCCGATGATGAGTCCGGGCACGATCTTGTCGCAGACGCCGAGCATCACCACAGCGTCGAACACATCGTGTGAGAGGCCCACCGCGGTAGCCATCGCCACCACGTCGCGGCTGAACAGGCTCAACTCCATCCCCGGGTAGCCCTGGGTGATGCCGTCGCACATCGCCGGCACCCCGCCGGCCACCTGGGCCGCGGAACCGATGTCAAGGGCGGCGTCCCGGATCAACGCCGGGTAGCCCTCGAACGGTTGGTGTGCCGACAGCATGTC
>JBBQFE010000441.1:0-3256 GCA_038321605.1 Mycobacteriales bacterium
GACCTCGGCGGTGTCGAAGAGGGTGACACCCCGATCGACTGCGGTCCTGAGGAAGTCGATCATCTCCTCGCGCGGCGGGCGCGGGCCGAAGGACTGGCTCATGCCCATGCAGCCGAGGCCCAGGGCCGACACCTGCAGGCCGGCGGTGCCGAGTGTTCGCGTGTGTAGTTTCGTCATGCTCTCCAGGGTAAGCACGTCACGTCCGAGATGGGAGGCACTGCTGTAACCCCGAACGACGTCACCAGCCCAGTTCGTGCAAACGACCGTCATCGATCCCGAAATGGTGACCGACCTCATGAATGACCGTGCGCCGGACCTGTTCCACCACCTCGTCGTCGGTGTTGCACATGGCGCAGATGGCGTGGCGGAAGATCGTGATCCGGTCCGGTAACACCGCGGAGTATTGCGACGTGCGCTCGGTGAGGGGGACGCCCACGTAGAGACCGAGCAGGTGCAGGTCGGTCGAGTCCTGGTCGACGGTGACGGCGACGTTGCGCATGGCCTTGCCGAGCTTGGGTGGCAGGCCGTCCAGCGCCGTGCTCACCATCAACTCGAAACGCTCAGGTTCGACTGCGTCCACCCGTCCATAGTCCACCGTGGACGGGCGGAGGGTCCGGTGTTCGGTCCACGTCGAGACCCTCACAGGTCAGTGGCAGCCTCTTGGCGGCTCAGGACAGCGATCGGAAGGACGCGGTCGGTCAGCGCCTGGTAGCTCGCGAAGTCGGGGTAGGCATCGGTCAGGAGGGCCCACGTTTCGGCCCGCTCATCGGGCTCGGTCACCACCCGTGCGTCAACGGTGTAAGTCTCGTCCCGGACCTGCGCGGTGGCCTGCCCGGCGGCCACCAGGTTCTTCCACCAATTCGGGGACTGCGGCGTGCCGGCCTGCGATCCGCAGACCAGCAGGTCCTCACCCCGACGGACCAGCATCAGCATGACCGAACGGGGCTCGCCGGACTTGCGGCCGGTGACCGTGAGCCGAAACACCGGCTTGCCGCGGAGCCGCGCACCGCGTCGACCTCCCGAGCGCTCGAACTGGCCGGCCTGGAACCGGGAGAACTGATTGAGCAGCCAGGGCATTCGGTTGGAAAGGAAGTTCGCGCTGCGCCCACTGAGAGTCACCCGATCCGGCATGCCGTCATCCTCGCGCACCCACGTCGGCAACGGAATAGCGCGAGCGAACCTGATGCCCGCCGGATCACGGCGCCGAAGCCGTCCTGCTCAGTTCCCAACGACGACGATGGCATGGGCTCGGGCAGGTGGCCGGACTACGATCGTGCGGTGCTGATCTACTCGATGGGCGTCTCCGTGGACGGCTACATCGCCGACCGGGACGGCGCATTCGGCTGGACCGCACCTAGCGACGAGCTCTTTGCGTTTCACCTCGCGCGAGTGCGAACGCTCGGCGCTCACCTGTGCGGTCGCAGGCTCTACGAGACGATGCTGGTGTGGGAAACCGATCCGTCGCTGCGTGTGACCGAGCTCGGTGCCGAATTCGCAGATGTCTGGTCCGCGCTGCCGAAGGTCGTGTTCAGCCGCTCACTGCGCAGCGTGCAGGGAAACGCCACACTCGCTGACGCACCGGTGGCCGACGTCATCGCCACGGTGCTGGCGGCGACCGACAAGGACGTCGAGATCGGAGGCGCGGGTCTCGCCGCAGCAGCGATCGAACTCGGCCTGGTCGATGAGCTGCGCATCTTCCGGATCCCGATCGTGGTCGGCGGAGGAACGCGGTATTTGCCAGCCGTCACCGGGGACATCCCGCTCGAGCTGATCGAGGCCAGAACGTTCGACGCAAGTGTGATCTACGAGCGCTACCAACTCGTTCACGCCAACTCGGACTGACGGCCACGGTGGTGTCAGCGGCCTCGCGCCAGGTCGTGGCTGACAGTGGGTCAGCGTGACGTGCGTGCGGTTCGAGGACAGCTCGGTGAACACGATCTCGACCTCGCTGGTCCGGGAGAGGTCGGTCTCGATCTGCCGCTGCAGGTTGATGTCCCAACTGAAGCAGACGCGGACGGGTGGCTCGTAGGCCAGCACGCGCGACCAGCGGCATTCGCTGCCGTCGGTGGCCGTGCTCTGCATGGTCATGAGTCCTCCGGGGCTGTTGGGCGGCGTCACGGAATGCGGCGAGGGATCGGGTCCAGAAAGAGTTGAAATAGGCGCGGATCACAGCTAGTGCGTCCGGGTCGACGGAGTAGATGCGACGGGTGCCGACGGCTTCGTCGGTGACCAGCCCGACGCCCTTGAGAACCTGCAGATGCTGTGACACCGCCGAGCGTGAGATCGGCAGATCGCGGGTGACGTAGTGGGTGGCACTGCCTACGGCCGGTCTGCGGAGCGGGCCAGAAAATCCCTTACGGCCGCCTCTGCAGCAGCTGGCTGCTCGGAGAAGGCGAGGTGACCCGCACCTTCGATGACGACGAGCTCTGCATCAGGAATGGACGCTGCGAGCTCACGGCCCATCTCGACAGGTATTAGCCGGTCACCGGCGCCATGGATGACCGTGGTGGGGCAGACGATCGAGGCAAGCAGTGCTCGCGAATCCACTCGGCTTATCGCGGCGGCCTGCTGGCGAAGGAAGACCGCTGGACCGACCGCGACGGTCATTGCCCGCCACGACGTCAGCAGCCCCTGGTCTGTTTCGTTGTCGGCGTCGACCACGCCGGAAAAGGCGGCGTCGACCAGCGCGTCGAACTGACCGCCCTCGACCAGGCGTGACTGTCGCTGCCTGGCCGCGATCTGCTCGGGTGTGTCCGCGCGCGCCGAGGTGCTGACCAGGCACAGCGCCCGCACCCGTTCCGGGGCCTGGCGCATCACTTCTAGCGCGACGTAGCCGCCCATGCTGGTCCCCAGGAGCGTGAACCGGTCCGGGGCGTCACGCAGCAGGCGGGCCGCCATGCCGGCAATCGTGTCGTCATTGCGCGTATCGGCGAAGGTCACTGGGCCGAAGGACCAGACGGCATCGAGAACCGGCGCGTACGCCTTGGGGGAGCACAGCAGCGGGGGAACCAGGATCGTCGTCATTGGCACCATGATCGTCTCAGCCACCGACAACCCGGGCGCCGGCCATTCTCGTCCAACGTGGCCGCCCGCAGATCGCCTGCCAGCGGATGCGCACATTGCTAGCATTGATAGCAGGAGGCGGTTCTGGTGGCAGCAGTGAGCGTGAGAGACCTCGACGAGTCGGTACGTGAACGGCTGCGCATACGTGCGGCTCAGCATGGCCGCTCCATGGAAGCGGAAATCCGGGTGATCC
>JBBQFE010000442.1:0-3253 GCA_038321605.1 Mycobacteriales bacterium
AGCACCGCGGACGCCCCGCCGTGCAGCAGCCCGTACGGTTGGCGATTTCCCGAGACCGGCATCGTGGCGACGAAGTGGTTCGGGTCGCTGTCGGTGATCTCGATGCCCATGCGTTCGACCAGGAGTTCTCCGGTGCCGTCCCAACGCTTGTGGACGTCATCGAGGATGGACTGCTGCGCCGGTGTGATCATGCACATTGACTACCACAACTGCGGGCCAGTGCGCGCTGCGCCCGCGGCGGGTATGAGTCAGATCATGCCCCGCGTCCGACGACCCGGGCGGGCAGCACACCGCGAACGCTCCGCCGGCGGCGCAACGCCACCCGATCCACGGTGTCGACGATGCCGAGGCTGCGGCGAAGGGCCGGCACCGAGGCGATCCTGCGGACGACGAGGGGGGCGAAGCCCAGCCGCGCCAGGTAGCGGTTGGCATCCCGGGCGGCAGCCTGCACGCCGACGACCACGTGATCGATCTCCCGGTCCTCCGCATGGCGGACTGCGCCGGTGAGCAGCGCACGGCCAGCGCCCCGGCGGCGGTAGGTGGGGGCAACCAGCAGATGCGAGATGTACAGGGTGGCGGTCGGTGCCAGCACACCCACCTGCTCCTCGAGCAGGACCGCGAAGCCGACGAGCTTGTCCTCGCCCTCCTCGACCGCGACCAGCACCAGCCGGTCCGGGTCACTCAGCAGGCTGGAGAACCTGTCGGCCACGGTGGTCGTGTCACCGTTGCGGCTGCGCCTGCCCCGGGCCGACACATGATCGGTGACCCCGTTGTCCTCGGCCAGCGTGATCAGTTCGGAAATATCGGATGGACCTGCCGGGCGTACCCGAACGTTTCCACGCGACACGGTTCCCTCCAGGGCGAACAGAACGTAGGGCTGACCAGGATGATTGTTGGCTTTGCAACCAAATCCCAGAACGCACCCTAGCGTGCGAACCGCTCGTCCAAAAGGGGGTAGCCAGACGCATCACTAAGCCGAAACGCCGCGTAACATGCCGAACACAACCGGTGTCCGCCGCAACACATCGACCTTACGACGCGATCTCCTCGCCGAGGTACGCAGCGCGCACCCGATCATCTGCCAGCAGCTCGCGGCCGGTGCCGGTGAGGACGATCTCGCCGGTCTCCAGCACGTAACCGCGGTTGGCCAGCGCGAGCGCCTGAGCCGCGTTCTGCTCCACCAGCAGCACCGTGACGCCCTCGGAGTTGATCTCTCGCACAATGTCGAAGATCTGCTTGACGATCAGCGGCGCCAGGCCCATCGAAGGCTCGTCGAGCAGCAGCAGCCGCGGCTTGCCCATCAGCGCGCGCCCGATCGCGAGCATCTGCTGCTCACCACCGGAAAGCGTGCCCGCCTGCTGCTTGAACCGTTCACGCAACCGCGGAAAGAGTTCGAGCACATGTTCCTGCAACACGAAGTCGGGCTTCTTGAACCGGAAGGCACCCATCTCCAGGTTCTCCGCGATCGTCATCCGCGGAAAGACGTGCCGGCCCTCGGGAACGTGGCAGATGCCGAGATTGATCAATTCGTGTGCGGGGATGCCGTCGATGCGCTTGCCGTCGTAACGGATCTCGCCCAGTGCCGGCCGGAGCATGCCCGACACGGTCTTCTGGGTGGTCGTCTTACCCGCACCGTTGGCGCCGAGCAGGGCGACGATCTCGCCCTCGTTGACTTCGAACGACACCCCTTTCAGGGCCTTGATCGCGCCGTAACGGACTTCGATGTCATCGACCTCGAGCAGACTCATGCCGGGTCCTCCCCTTCCTCATCGGTCGTGCCGAGGTAGGCAGCGATCACCACCGGGTTCTTCTGGATCTCTTCGGGGCTGCCCTCGGCGATCTTCTCGCCGAAGTTCAGCACCACCAATCGGTGGGCGATCGACATGACCAGCTTCATATCGTGCTCGATCAGCAGTACCGAGACACCGTCCTCGCGGTTGATCCGCGTGATCAGATCGGCCAGGTCCCGCTTCTCCGCCGGGTTCGTGCCGGCAGCTGGCTCATCGAGCAGGATGACGCCGGGGTTGGTGCCGAGCGCCCGCGCGATCTCGAGGCGGCGTTGCTCACCGTAGGCCAGCGAACCAGCCAATTCGTTTGCGCGTTCGGTCAGACCGACGAACGACAGCAGCTCGTACGCGCGCGCGGTGCTCTCCCGTTCCTCTCTGCGCTGCCACGGCATTCCGAGCATCGCCGCGATCGGTCCCGCCTTCTGGCGGGTCTCGACGCCCACCTTGACGTTCTCCAGCGCTGTGAGAGCGGGGAAGAGTCGGATGTTCTGGAAGGTGCGGGCCACCCCCAGCCGATTGATGACGTGGGTCTTCTCGCCGAGCACGCTGACCGGGCTGTCGCCCACCCTGGCCGCGAGATCGATCCGTCCGACCTGGGGTGTGTAGACCCCGGTGAGCGAGTTGAACAGTGAGGTCTTACCGGCACCGTTGGGTCCGATCACTGCGAGGATCTCGCCGCGGTACATCTTGAGCGAGACGTTGTTCAGGCTCGTCACACCACCGAAGCGCAAGGTGACGCCGTCGACGTCGTAGATCACGTCGCGGGTGTCTGCGTTGCCGGGCTGCGACTGGCCCGCGGTCTGCGTTGCGGTCATCTGCTCCCTCACAACCCTTCTGAGACCGGGACGGCAACCGTCTCGGCAGAGGCCGGCGATCCGAACCCGCTGAGTTCGGCCTTTCGGCGCCTGGCCGGGATCAGACCGGCCGGCCGGAAGATCATCATCAACAGTACGACCGCACCGATCCACATGGTCCGATCCTCAGCAGGTACCTGATCCCGCAGGAACTCGGGCAGCCAGGTGAGCACCGCGGCACCCGCCATCGCGCCGGGGAGCGACCCCATGCCGCCGAAGACGACGTAGGCGACCACCAGGATCGAGTTGTTGAGCACGAAGTTGTCCGGGTTGAAGTACCCGACCTGGGTCGCGAAGAAGACACCGGCCAGGCCCGAGGTGGACGCGCCGATGGCGAACGCCAGCAGTTTGACCCGAGTGGTGTTGATACCCGTCGCCTGAGCGGCGACCTCGTCCTCGCGGATCGCTGCCCAGGCCCGACCCAGTCTGGACCCTTCCAGCCGGTAGAACAGCGCGGCGACCACGACGATCAGGAACAACAGCAGGTACCAGTACTGCAGGCTGTTGAGCCCCCACTGCCAGTTCAGCGGCCCCAGGTGGATCACCGGGTGCGGCACTGCGGGCGATGGTCCCCGGGTCGAGTTGGTGATGTTTCCGGGGTTGATGATCGCG
>JBBQFE010000443.1:0-3251 GCA_038321605.1 Mycobacteriales bacterium
CGATGGTCAATTCGTTCCGTCCCGTTCGGCGCCGTGATCGTGCTCGCGACGGGCGCCGCTGCCGCCGGTACCGCTCTGGTCGCGGAGGCGGCCACCGCACCCCCGCGCCCGGTTGCTCGCACCGCCCAGCTCGGTGCGACCGTGGCGGGTTGCCGCGAGGGTGAGGCGGTGCACAAGGTGCACCCGGGCCAGTGTCTGGTGGTGACGGCGCACGGGTTCGCCGCCCTGGAACAACTTCAGGTACGACTGCTCACCACGAGCGACGTGACCGACTCCGCAGCAGCCGACCGGCACGGCATCGTCCGGTACCGGTTCGTGTTGCCGTCCTCGACCCCTGCCGGCCCTGAGGTGCTCACCATCGTTGGCCTGGGTGCGGCCAACCCGAAATCCGGTTCGGCCGCCGGCGGCAATGTGACGGTCACCGTGCCCCGCTTCGCGGTGGCTCACCTGACGGTCTCCCGCGCGGTAACCCATACCGGCGGAAACGAGTGACAATGTGTCATGGATGTTCGTGAACGACATGTGCTGCTGACCGGTGCCTCCGGTGGCATCGGGGCAGCGCTGGCCGCCCGGTTGGCCGACGCCGGAGCCCGGTTGACGCTGGTCGCCCGCGAATCGGTGGCGCTGAAGCAGGTGGCCGTGGACACCGGCGGCTTCGCTCGCCCCACCGACCTGCTGAACCTCGAGGACCTGCCCGCGCTGATCGCCGAGGCCGAGGCGGTCAACGGCCCGGTCGACGTGCTGATCAACAATGCCGGTGTCGAGGTGGCCGGCTACCTGCCGCGCCAGCGGGCGGACGAGGTGGCGACGGTGCTCGGGCTCAACCTGCACGCACCGATCGAGCTGTGCAGGCAGCTGCTGCAGCCGATGGTGGCACGCGGTCGTGGACACATCATGAACGTGTCGTCCTTCGCGGGAGTGGCGACTTTTCCGGGCCTGGCGGTCTACGGCGCGTCGAAGGCCGGACTGTCCCAGTTCACCGCGGGCCTGCGCGCAGACCTGCGCGGCCTGCCGATCGGCACCACCCTGGTCGAGCTCGGACCGGTGCTGACCCCGATGCTGCAGCGCGCGAAGTCCTATCCACCCACCGGCCAGAGTTTCGATCGGCTGCGCCGCTGGCATTTGCTCAACAACCTGACCGCCGACGAGGTGGCTGACGTCATGGCACGAGCCCTCGGCGCCGACCGCTCCCATGTGCGGCTGCCGAGACGCGGCGCGGTGGCGCCCCGGATCACCGAACTTCCCCGTGCGACGGTGTCGTTGCTGCTGACCGGCATCGCCCACCGGGACGGTCGTTGATGGTGACCCTCACCAGCGGCGCCGCACGAAGGCGCCGCACCCGGGCACGCGCCGGCGGCGGTCGGATCTCGGTCCGGCGCAGGATCGCAGTCGCCACCTGGCGGCCATCGCGGGACGGCCGCATCTATGCCCGGGTCGAGGTCGACGCGACCGCGATGGAGGCCTACATCGAGCAGATCCGGCTGCTGACCGGAGAACGGGTCAGTGTCACTCACATCGTCGGCGCCGCGCTCGGCCGCGCGCTGCGCGAGGTGCCGGAGGCTCGCGCGCGGGTGGTCTTCGGGCGGATCGTCGAACTCGCCAGCTGTGACGTCGGGTTCGCCGTCGACATCGACGGTGGCACCGATCTCGCACCGGTGAAGGTGCGCGACGCCGACCAGCTGAGCCCTCGCGACATCGCCCGCCAACTGTCCGACGGCGCGGCGAGGCTGCGGGCCGGGCAGGACCGGGCGCACCGTCGCAGCTCGCTGGCGGTCCGACTCGCGCCCACCTGGGTGCTCCAGCTGCTGATGCCGCTGATCGGCCTGCTCAGCGGCGGCCTCGGGTTGGGGGTGCTCGGCCAGCCGGGCTTCCCGCTGGGCACCGGCTTCGTGTCGAATGTGGGTTCCCTCGGCCTGGACGAGGCCTTCCTGGCGCCGGTGCCGTTCGCCCGGGTGCCGCTCTACCTTGCGGTCGGCAGCACCCGGGACGCAGCGGTGGTCGTCGACGGAGCGGTGGTCGTCCGGCGGCAGTTGGTGATCGTCGCCACGGCCGATCACCGGCTGATCGATGGTGCCCATGCCGGGCGACTGGTGACTTTCGTGCGTGGGTTGCTGGCTGATCCCGCCCAGCTCGAGAGCCCGGCAAGCCCCGCGCCGATCGGCTAGCTGTCAGGGCAGGTCGATCTGCCAGCCGTCAGGCGGGCTGGTCGGTGTCCGGGCCCTGGCGTAGCCGGATGGACAGGCAGGTCACGCAACCCTCGAGCTTCTCGAACTCCGAGATGTCGACGAGCACCGGCGTGTAGCCCAGGTTCTCGATGATCGCCGCGGATGCCGGCGCGGCCGAGGACATCAGCAACCTGCCCTCGCCCAGGTCGACCACGTGGGCGCCGTGCTCCTCCGGCATCGGCAGGTAGTTCGGAAAGAAGGCCGGGTCATCCACCACCGGGTCGAAGCCGATCACGGTGCCGTCCGGCAGTGCGGTGACCGCGGACTTGAGGTGCAACGCCTTGGTCAGCGCCACCGCGGTGACGCTCGCGCCGAGCGGGCTCAGTGCGGCCCGGAACTGGCGGATGCCCTCGGCGTTGGTGCGGCCACCCCGGCCGACGTACACCTGGGAACCGACCTTGAGGATGTCGCCGCCGTCCAGAGTGCCGGGTTCGGTGATCGTCACCGTCCGGTAGCCGAGCTGCTCGACCGCCCGGCGGGTGCCGTCGATCTCGGCCCGGCGCGATGCCGCCCCGGGTGAGGTGAGCACCGCCAGCGCTCCGTACATCACCACCGAATCCTCGACGAACACGCTGTCGGCGCAGTCGTCGGCAGGCTGCACCTCGACGATGTCCCAGCCCGCATCGGCCAGCGCCGATACATAGCCCTGCCATTGACGGCCCGCCAGCTCGACGTCCACCGGGACCCGGTCGATGTGGGTGGTGAGGCCGTCGGCCAGGCTGGGCGCCGGTCTACGGACGAGGGCACGGCGCTGAGTTGTCATGGCCAGCATCCTGACAGACAACGTCGCTGCTGACAGCCCCACGGCGGGCGAGGACACTGCAGGGCATGCCTGCTGAGCGGACCTATGACATCGTGCTGTTCGGCGCCACCGGTTTCACCGGGGCGCTGACCGCGCAGTATCTGGCCCGGCACGCGCCGGCCGGTTGCCGGTGGGCGCTGGCGGGACGCAATCGGGTCAAACTCGAGGCAGTACGGGCCGAGTTGGCACTGATCGACGGGCACCTGGCCGAGCTGGACCTGGTG
>JBBQFE010000444.1:0-3241 GCA_038321605.1 Mycobacteriales bacterium
AGCGCCGCGTCATAGCTCGCCGGCACGGCGTCGGGATCGTCTTGGCCTCTACTGATGGTGGGTTTCGTGACCTTGCCATCAACGATCAGCGCGGTGAGGGTGCCCGCCGGATTCCCGAGCACCTGCGAGAGGTCGCCGGGGCCCTCACCGTGGTTCGGGAACGGGATACTGGCCGGACGGTTAGCGCTGACGTTCCTGGTGCTCGCGGCCACGAGTTGGCGGTCGACCTGGCTGAGCACCTGATGGTGCAGGGTGCTGACGCTGACGATGCCGATGATCACGCAGAGCGCTGCCAGGAGCGCGAGCAGCGCCGCCACCAGCCGGCGGCGCAGCGTCCAGCGCCCCCGGGTCTGAAGGCGGCGAAGGCTCAACGTGCCGGTTTCAGGACGTAGCCCGCGCCGCGGACGGTGTGAATCATCGGCTCCCGGCCCGCGTCGATTTTCTTGCGCAGGTAGGAGACGTACAGCTCCACGACGTTTGCCTGGCCGCCGAAGTCGTACTGCCATACCCGATCGAGGATCTGGGCCTTCGACAGCACCCGGCGCGGGTTACGCATGAAGAAGCGCAGCAGCTCGAATTCGGTCGTGGTCAGGGTGACCTGATCACCGGCCCGCTCGACCTCGCGGCTGTCCTCGTCCATGACGAGATCGCCGACAGTCAGCCGGGGCTCGGACTTCGTGGCGACCGCGGCACGGCGGAGGAGGCCGCGTACTCGAGCGACGACCTCTTCCAGGCTGAAGGGCTTGGTGACGTAATCATCGCCGCCGGCCGTGAGACCCGCGATCCGGTCCTCCACGGCGTCCTTGGCCGTCAGGAAAAGTACTGGCAGCGAAGGGAAATCGGCGTGCAACCGGCGGAGCACTTCCAGCCCGTCGAGGTCGGGAAGCATGACGTCGAGGATGACGACATCAGGCTTGAATTCCCGTGCGACGCGGAGGGCAGAGCGTCCGTCACCGGCCGTCCGGACATCCCAGTTCTCGTAACGAAGGGCCATCGACAGCAGCTCGGCGAGGGTCGCCTCGTCGTCGACGACCAGCGCCCGCACGGGCCCACCGCCCGGCCGCTGGAGCTCAGGCTGGCTGGTCGCGGTCGGAGATTCTGTCCTCATCATGTCGTCAGCATGGACCCTTCACTTGCCGTTGCACTGTGCGCTGCCTGTGAATCGACTGTGCGACCAGCTGCCGTAGACAGTCGCCCTCATCGTCTTCAAATATGCCCTCTGACCTGCTCAGGGCTTCCGTGGGCCAGCCACAGCAGGCGCACAGCATTCAGGCCGAGTCTGCTCCTTGAAGCGGAAATACCAGCGCCGGAGAACGCCAGGGTCATCGTCACCGGCGATGCACCCCCGGCCACCTCCGCAGAGGGAGAATCACCGTGAGCACCAGAGAAAGCGGCCGTCGCCGCATCGCCTACGCCACGGCGGGCCTCACAGCCGCCGTCGTCGCCGGCACCGCGACGGTCGGCGTCCTTGCCAGTAACGCCACCACCGCTAGTAAAGCTGCAACGACCAACTCCACTACGTCGACGGGGACCACGTCGTCAGGGACCACGTCGTCAGGGATCACGTCGTCGGGGACTACCTCGTCGGGCACCACGTCATCAGGGACGACCTCGTCGGGCACCTCGAATACCTCCTCGACGACGGCCCCCAGCACGTCCACCTCGACGACTGCTCCGGCCGCCACCTCAGGCGGGTCCTGATCGTCATGCCACTCACCGAGACCCTTCCCCTGACGCCGGCTACGGCGCAGTGGTCGGTGTGGAGTACGACCGCTCGGCTGGTCGTCACCGAGGAAGCTGCGCTGGCGGAGGCCCGCGAGATCGCCGAAGACACCCTTGCTGACGTCGACCTGGCGTGCAGCCGCTTCCGAGCCGACTCCGAGCTGGCCCTCCTGCCCTTCGGGCGGCCGGTGGCCATCAGCCCGCTCCTGGCGACGCTCGTCTCGGCGGCGCTGGATGCAGCCGAGGGCACCGATGGGCTGGTGAGCCCGACAGTGGGAGCGGCGCTCGGAGCCCTCGGCTACGACCGTGACTGGTCAGCTGTCATCTCCGACGAGCCGCGCCGGCAAGCCGCCACGGTCAGGGTCCGGCTGGCTCCGAGTTGGCGGCAGATCCGGCTGATCGGTCGCGAGCTGACCGTCCCGCCCGGTATCCGGCTGGACCTCGGCGCCACAGGCAAGGCGCTCACCGCCGACCTCATCGCCGCCGCGATCACGGGGCGGCTCGGAGTCGGCACACTCGTAGCGCTCGGTGGCGATATCGCAACCGCGGGGGCTACTTCGGAGGATGGCTGGAACGTACTCGTGCAGGACCTGCCTGGCGATCCGGCCGTCACGGTCCGCCTTGCCCCGCAGAGCGCCATCGCGACGAGCAGCACCCAAAGCCGTCGCTGGCGCGCCGGCGGCGAGCAACTGCACCACATCCTCGATCCGCGCAGCTGCCGCCCGGCGGAAACCGTCTGGCGCACCGCGAGTGTGACGGCCGGAAGCTGCGTCGAAGCCAACGCCCTCAGTACGGCCGCGCTGATTCTCGGCCACGCCGCTCCAGCCTGGCTACGCGAGCAGGGCCACGCAGCGCGGCTGGTATCGGCTACCGGCCGGGTCAGCTGCTTCGGCGGTTTCCCATCAGGCGCAGGCACTTTGACGGACATCGAGGAAGAGCAGCCATGACCACGTCAGCGCTCTGGTACACCGCGAGAGCCTCCGGAATCGTCTCGCTGATCCTGCTGACCATCGTGGTCGCGCTGGGCATCGCGAGCCGCTCCGGGCGGCCGGCGTTCGGGCTGCCACGCTTCGCCGTAGCAACGGTCCATCGCAACGCCGGCCTGCTGGCGGTCGTCATGCTCGTCGTGCATATCTCGACGCTGATGCTCGACTCGTACGCCAAGGTTCACATCACGGACCTGCTCGTGCCCTTCGTGGGTAGCTACCGACCGTTCTGGCAGGGCCTCGGGACATTCGCTGCGGAGCTCGTCGCAGCGTTGGTCGTGACCGGCATGCTTCGCAGCCGGATGCCGGAGCGGCTCTGGCGGACCATCCATTGGCTGGCGTACCTGTGCTGGCCCGTTGCTTTTGCCCACGGGCTGGGCAACGGCACGGACAGTGGCACCGGCTGGATGCGCGGCATCGCCGTCTCGTGCGCGCTCACCATTGCCGCAGCCATCGGCTGGCGACTCTCGCCGGACTTTGAAGAGCACAGCAGGAACCGGCGGACTCTGGTGCGTCGTCCGACAACCGCGCTA
>JBBQFE010000445.1:0-3239 GCA_038321605.1 Mycobacteriales bacterium
GCAAGGTGATGCCGTTGGCCTGCGCCGACACAGCGTCGATCCGCGTGAAGCCGTAGGTGTACGGACCGCGGGCCGGTCGTTGTGCCACCTTGGAGGCTGCGATCGCCAGAGCCAACGCTGCGGCATCGGTGAGCATGTGACCCGCGTCGGCCAGCAGTGCCAGCGACCCGCTCAACAACCCGGCGATGACCTCGCCGATCAGGAACAGCACGATCACCGAAAGCGACGCGAACAGCCACCGCCGGTCCGACTCCGCCGAGATCGCGGGCCCATGGGTGTGCCCGTGCTCCGCCGCGCTACTGGTGTGCGTGACGTCGGTCATGACGTGCGCTCGGGATGCACGAAGGTGCTGTGCTCGGCGTGCACGAGGGCGGCGTCGAGAAGTTCGCTCACATGCACGTCGGCGAGTCGGTAGATGGCTGATCTGCCGTCCCGCCGAACCTCCACGACCCGGTGCGCGCGCAACAGTCGTAGCGCGTGCGAGGTCGACGACTCGCTGAGTCCACTGAGCCGCGCAAGCATCCCGACACTCGTCTCCCCGGACCGCAGTGCAAGGAGCAACCGCAGACGACCGGGATCGGCCAACAGGCCGAAGACCTCAGCCGCATCCATGATGTCGGCGTCCGAGGTCACCGCGGTGGCCGGCTCTGGCATCGAAACATGTGAACGACTGATCATATGTTCAGAGTGGCGGACGCTCGCTCCGTAGTCAACTCGAGCGTCGACTTCAGCGTCGACTCCAGCATCGACTCGATCCTCCACACCAGCGGCCTACCACCCGGTGTGCAACGGGCGGCCCTCCGCATAGCCGGCGGCACTCTGAATTCCGACCAGGGCGCGCTGAGCGAACTCCTCGATCGTGTGGGCCCCAGCGTAGGTGAACGAGGAGCGGACCCCGGCGATGATGGTGTCGATCAGGTCCTCCACGCCTGGGCGTTCCAGGTCGATGAACATCCGGCCGGAGGAGATGCCCTCCTCGAACAGCGCCTTGCGGGCCCGATCGAAGGGCGTCTCGTTGGACGTGCGATTGGCCACCGCGCGGGCCGAGGCCATCCCGAAGCTGTCCTTGAAGAACCTGCCGTCGGCTGACTGGTTCAGGTCTCCGGGTGACTCGTAGGTGCCTGCGAACCACGATCCGATCATCACCGAGGAAGCACCGGCTGCCAGGGCGAGTGCGACATCGCGCGGGTGGCGGACTCCCCCATCGGCCCAGACGTGTTTGCCACGGGCACGTGCCACGGAGGCGCACTCCAGGACGGCGGAGAATTGGGGCCGACCGACGCCGGTCATCATCCGGGTGGTGCACATGGCGCCCGGACCGACCCCGACCTTCACGATGTCGGCACCGGCATCCAACAGGTCCTGGGTGCCGTCCGCCGAAACGACGTTGCCGGCGACGATGGGCACCGCGGGATCAAGCTCCCGCACCGCTTTCAGGGCGTCGATCATCCGGCGTTGCTGGCCGTGTGCCGTGTCGAGGACGAGCAGGTCCGCGCCCGCGGCCAACAGCTGCTCGGCCTTACCGGCCACGTCGCCGTTGACCCCGAGTGCTGCCCCGATGCGCAGGCGGTTGTCGGCATCGACCGCGGGTTGGTAGAGGGTGGCGCGCAGGGCGCCGGTGCGGGTGAGCACGCCGACCAGCAGGCCGTCCTCGTCTACCACCGGCGCCAGCCGATGGTGTTCGTCGGCAAGCAGATCGAAAGCCTGTCGGGCGCTCGTTCCGGCTGGCAGGGTCACCAGTCTGCCCGACATCACCTCGCCGAGTCTGGTGAATCGGTCGGCGCCGGCGCAGTCGCGCTCAGTCACCACACCTACCGGACGGCCTTCGGCGACGACGATGACCGCGCCGTGCGCCCGCTTGTGCAGCAGCCCCATCGCGTCTGACACCGTGTCGGTGGGCGCGAGCGTGAGCGCGGTGTCATAGACCAGGTCGCGGGCCTTGACCCAGCTCACGACCTCGGCGACGACCTCCACCGGGATGTCCTGCGGCAGGATGGTGACGCCGCCGCGCCGGGCAACGGTCTCAGCCATCCGCCGGCCCGCCACTGCGGTCATGTTGGCAACGACCAGCGGAATGGTGGCCCCGCTTCCATCACCGGTCGAGAGGTCGACGTCGTACCGGGACGAGATGGTCGAGTAGCGCGGGACCATGAAAACGTCGTCGTAGGTCAGGTCATAGGACGGCACTACATCGTTGAGGAACTCCACGTCTGCAGGAGTCTACCGGTGCCGCGGCCCGCATACCGCCGTTTGCCCGCCGGTAAGCCGATTGCCCGCCGGTAAGCGACGTCCGGCAATGCCTTTACCCTGGAATGGTGGCTCTTGCAGTGTTCGACATCGACGGCGTGGTGGCCGATGTCAGGCACCGGCTCCACCATCTCGAGCGACGGCCGCAGCGCTGGGGCGCGTTCTTCAGCGCCGCTGATCGGGACGAGTTGCTCGCAGAGGGGGCGGCAGCCGTCCAGGCGCAGCAGTCGGCCGGCCATGACATCGTCTGGTTGACCGGCCGTCCCGAATGGCTCAGGTCGGTCACAACTGACTGGCTTTCCGAACAGGGCCTACCCACGGCGGCCCTGTTCATGCGTCCCGACCACGACTATCGACCGGCCCGCCTGTTCAAGGTCGAGACGTTGCGCAGCTTTGAGCAGGTGGCCGAGCTCGTGGTGTTCGTCGATGACGACCCCGACGTGGTCGTGGCCGCCAGAGCGGCTGGATTTCCGGTGACGCTGGCCGCCTGGGTGCCTCACAGCAAGACCCTCAATGCTGCTCAGGAGCAGGCGGGACGGACTTAGCAAACGCGTGGGCGCCTATTTGTCCAAGTTTAGTTAGCGTAAAGATTGCGAATTGGTGACGAGGAGCGAAATACGGCGGTAGAAGGCTGTAATCGCTCTCGGTTAGGTACATGATGTATGTGCAGTACGACACAGGAATTCGACGAGGAAGTGGCATGAGTACTTACGGAGACGGTGCGCAGCACCCCAACGAGGTCGTTTCGGTACACCGGGCGACGCGGAGCGAATGTGCGCATGAGCCGCACTGCCCGGATGCCGGCGGTTGGGATCGCGATGCCGCGCACGTGATCGCGTGCCACCCCGAGCAAGGTTGGAGCCTGCTCTGCAACGGCGTCGTGCTGTTCGAGGACTCAGGTGAGATCCTGCCCGACGGCCACTGCGTTCACGCACGCCGCGCAGACCTCACCGCCGCAGCACTGCACCGCGTGGCCTGACCTTCTGCCATCC
>JBBQFE010000446.1:0-3235 GCA_038321605.1 Mycobacteriales bacterium
GTGAGCGACCGGGGGAGCACCCCGGACGGTCCCGTGAGCCGAAGCGTGTGGGTCCCCGCCCGCAACTGCAGTGGCGTGCCGGTGTCGGTGCAGGGCGTGGCCAGTCCGGGTTGGCCGGCGAGTACGTCCGCCGAACTGGTACGCAGCTGGAGCGGAATCACCTGGTCGTCGACGGTGAGCGTCAGCCCGTCCAGGCAGCCCAGCGTCACTGCGGCGACGGGGCGCACCGTGCTGGCCGGGGCGCCGATAACCTCGAGGCTGCTGATGCCTACGGGCAGCAACCTCGTCCGACCCGTGAGGGTGCTCTCGGATTCCCGCAGGCTCGCCTGGTCGACGGTGATCGAGAAAGCCCTGGTACGAATGGGTTTGTTGAATGTGATGACCCCGTCGTCCGGCACCGCACCCTGCCAGCGGAAGCGGCCGGCCTGGACCGTCACCCGCTGCGGAAAGGCGACCGGTGCCGACGCTGCGGTGTGGATGGTCAGCCCGCTGACCTCGCGGGTAGAGGCCAGCGTGAGCTTGAGTGTGGGATGCGGATCGCCGGGCGCCGCCGACCAGGTGGTGGCGGGGTTGCCGTCCACCGCCGCACCTGCCCGCGACCGTGGGTCGGTGGAGGCGACCGAGCTGGCGGTGGCCCGCACCGCCTGTCCGCTGTCGAGCAGAGTGTCGACGGCCGTGGTGGACTGAACCAGAAAACCAGCCGTGGGCAGGTACGTCCGGGCAGTCGGCAGCACGATCTGCCGCGACAACGCACTGTCCTCTTCACCGGAGTCGGTCAGTTCATCAGCGCACGCAGGCTGGCCGTCGACATCCAGGCAGCCGTTGCGGTAACCCTTGGCGGCATCGAAGGCCACGAGATCCGCCGAACCGGTGTCGGGTACCCGGAGGGTCCGGGTCGCAGCCACCCCCGGAATCGACAGGTCGGCAATGGTCACGCTCAATCCGAAGGTCTTCGAGGCCATCGAGCGCACGGTGATGCGGACGAACGTGGTTGACCCGGCGGGCAGCGCGATCCGCTGGTACGCGCTGGTCGGGGCGACCGCATCGAGGCGCGAGCCTCGCTGGGTCTGAACAGAGAGTTGGGTCGGATAGTCACCGTGGTCGGCAAGGAACCTGATGGTCAGCGCGTCCGCTGAGACCGTCGAATCGAAGTCGACCTGTAACCACTGGCGGACCGCACCGGTGAAGGACGCGCTGTGCCATGCGGTACTCGGGTCGCCATCCACCGCTGCGAACGGCCCGTAGGCGGCGCTGCGATTGAAGGCTGCATAGACGTCCGAGCCGGCGGACGAGGCGCTGACGTTGCGGATTCCCGCGTAGGCCATCGTGGACAAGGCGGGCGCAGGCGTGGGCAGATAGTCATAGGCAGCCCGGGAACCCTGGAACGGGGCGTCGGCGGTCATCGTGGCCGACTTCGTGGCACTGTTGCCGAAGGTGGCCTGCTGCCTGCGGATCCCGTCGGTGGCGACGCTGAGCGCCGCCGATCGGGCCTGCGCAACGAGTCCTCCTGCGTCGGCTCCGAACACCACCGGCCGGTCGGCAGGCAGTCCTCGGTCGACCAGCTGGCCCAGGTCGTCGCTGGACCCGTTGGCGATCACCGCGCCGGCCTCCGGGACGAGGCTGATCGGTGTGGCCGTACTTGTCGGTGAAGCTGTATTGCTCGGTGAGGCTGTGTTGCCCGGTGTGGCTGTGTTGCCGACGCGGAAGATCTCGATGGCGGGACGCAGCACTCCCGCACCAGCATCGATGAGCAGGGACGGGTTGGACGAGCCACCGAGACTGGGGCCGAATCCGGCCACCCGGCCGAACCCGGGCGACGCCAGGATGGTGCTGCGCACGATGTTGTACGGAGTGGCCAGCGACGCGGTGGAATTCAGGTCGTTACGCACCAGCAGGTACCCGATCCCCGAACGGGTGAGCAGCGCGGCGAGACCGTCATCACGCGTCCCCGCCGCCAACCTGGCCTCGATCGTATCCAGCAACCTGATCGTTCCGGCCTGTGCGAGCGGGACCGAACTGCGCACCAACCACGGCGCATCCGTTTCCGGCTGCAACGCATCGTCCACCGTCTCGCCCCAGAAATACGAGGGAGTGGCCGCGCCTGGCACCACCAGGGTGCGGGCGCCGTTGGTGTGTTCGTTCAGCCAGCTGCCTGCCTCGGCCCACCACGAGGGGATGGTCTGAGTCCTGGGTTGCGGTACCAGCCGGTTGCCCAACGCGGGCGTGATGGCCACCAGGGCGACCGCCGACACCACGACCGCCGCCAGCAGCCGCATCGGAAAGTTGAGGGTGACCGAGCCCAGCTGCAGACGCCCCCACCAGGGCGCACGGGTCATCGACAGCAGACTGCCGACGCCTACCGCGATCGGCAGCCGGATCATCGGGTCGAACTTGTGGATATTGCGGAACGCGACCAGCGGACCGTCCAGCACGGACTGCAGGTGACTGGCGAACGGCCCGGACACGGCGGACGGATGCCCGAAACTGAGTATCGCCAGACCCAGGCCCAGGCAACTGAGCAGGAACAACCGGTTCGGTGTCCTTCGGTACGCCAGGCCCGCAAGCCCCGCAGCGGCCACCACCGTGGTCGCGATGACGGCGGCCGGCGCCTTCACCAGGATCCATCCCGCGGGCCACACTCCGGGGCCGAGATAGGACTCCCAATGTTCGACGCCCCGCAGGATGGCCGACTGCGACGTCACCGCGGTGGTGTTCTGAGCGGCCTCGATCCAGTCCAGGAACGGTGGGCTGTAGCGACCCAGCAGGACCAACGGGATTGCCCACCACGCGCTGGCAAGTGCGACGGTCAGCAACCAGTAGCGCATCAGGGCCGCCCGTACCGGACCCCGCTGCCGGGTCAGCAACCACAGCGCGGGGACGGGCAGGATCGCCAGGGTGGCAGCGGCGTTCGTACCACCGGCGAAGAGCAGCGCCACCCCCGACCAGGCGGCCGCGCGTCGCGGTGAGCCGCCGTTCGAGGCCCGCACCAGCGGCAACAGCACCCATGGCAGCGCCACGGTCGGGGTGAGGTTCGCGGAGATGGTGAACAGCTCGCTGAGCATCTGGGGGGCCAGGGCGTAGGTCAGACCACTGGCTACCGGCGCCCAGAAGCCGGCCACTCCGAGCGCCCGTGCGAGCCGCACCATGCCGAGGAACGCCAAGACGACCAGGGTCGACTGCCAGAGCCGCTGGGACACCCAGGGTTCGAAACCGAGCCAATGGCAGACGGCGAAGA
>JBBQFE010000447.1:0-3214 GCA_038321605.1 Mycobacteriales bacterium
AACAAGGCCGAGATCCGGACCCGGGTGAACGAGTTGCTCGAACTGGTCCACCTCGACCAGTTCGCGGACCGATTACCGTCCCAGCTCTCCGGCGGTCAGCGCCAGCGGATGGCCCTGGCCCGCGCGCTGGCCGTGGAGCCGAAGGTGCTGCTGCTCGACGAGCCTTTCGGGGCACTGGATGCCAAGGTGCGTAAGGAGCTGCGCGACTGGCTGCGGCGACTGCACGACGCGATGCACGTCACCACGGTGTTCGTGACCCATGACCAGGAAGAGGCGCTGGAGGTCTCGGACTCGCTGGTGATCATCAATCACGGCAAGATCGAGCAGGTCGGCAGCCCCAACGACCTCTACGACCACCCGGCCAACGACTTCGTGATGAGCTTCCTGGGTGCGGTGACCGAACTCAACGGACACCTGGTGCGTCCGCATGACATCGAGATCCTCGACCAGGACGTGGTGGGTGCCACGCAGGCAAAGGTCGTCCGGTTGCTCCGGATCGGTTTCGAGGTGCGCGCCGAACTCGACGCCGGCCAGAGCCAGCCGTGGGTGCAGCTGACCCGCGGCCAGGCCGATGCCCTGGATCTGCAGACCGGCAGCGTGGTCTGGCTTCGGCCGGCCGAGCACGCACGCACCCTCGTTGCAGGCTGACCTGTGACATGCACCCACAACGTCATGGCGGCGTGGGTGCATGTCGAACGGCACGCGCGCAGGAACCCATCGCCAATTCCCCCGAATCTCTGGAGGATTTGGGACAATGGACGAGTGGAGATCTCAGCGAAGAGTGACTACGCGGTGCGAGCCCTGCTCGAACTTGCGTCCAAGGCCCCAGATCTGGTCAAGATCGACGTCATCGTCGGTGACCAGAAGCTACCCAAGAAGTTTGTCGAAGCGATTCTCGGAGACCTACGCCGGGCCGGACTGGTCCGGTCAATGCGTGGCGCCGACGGTGGGTACGCGCTGGCGAAACCCGCCTCCGAGATCTCGATCGGCGCCGTCATCCGAGCCGTCGACGGGCCGCTGGCCGAGGTGCGCGGACTGCGCCCGGACGAGATGAACTATTCGGGACTGGCCGAACACCTGCCGGGTCTGTGGGTCGCGGTGCGGGCGAGTCTTCGTCGAGTCCTCGACGACACCTCCCTGGATCAGCTGCTGAGCGGCAAGATGCCTGCCCACGTTCGCAGGCTGATCGCCGATCCCAAGGCGTGGATGCGGCCACCGACGGCGTGAGCACTCCGCGACGACCCGGAGCGCGGGTCCGAACAGTGCCGACGCCTAGGCTGGTCGGATGAGTGCACGAGCCTCCACCAGACGGTTGCCCGCCTCGGGCGGCGGTGTCATCACCCGTACGGTCCTGCCGGGCGGCCTGCGGATCGTCACTGAAGCCATGCCCGGGGTCCGATCGGCCAGCGTCGGTATCTGGGTGGGCGTCGGCTCCCGGGACGAGGGTCGATCGGTTGCCGGCGCGAGCCACTTTCTCGAGCACCTGCTCTTCAAGGGCACCAGAACCCGCAGCGCGCTCGATATCGCTGCGGCCATGGACGCCGTCGGCGGTGAATTCAATGCCTTCACCGAGAAGGAGCACACCTGCTTCTACGCCACCGTGCTGGATCAGGAACTGCCGCTCGCGGTCGAGATGATCTCTGACGTCGTACTCAACGCCACGATCACGGCCGCCGATGTGGACATCGAACGGACGGTCGTGCTCGAAGAGATCTCGATGCGCGATGACGATCCGGCGGACCTGGTGCACGACGAGTTCAGCACCGCGCTGTTCGGTGACACACCTCTGGGCCGGCCCATCCTGGGCACCGAGGACTCGATCCGCGCGTTGACCCGAACCCAGGTGCACGGTTACTACGCGCGCCGGTACAAGCCGTCGGAGATGGTGGTGGCCGTCGCCGGCAATGTCGTACATGCCGAGGTGGTGCGGCTTGTGCGGCGGGCCTTTGCCGGCCGACTGGACGAGCCTGGCGCACCGTCCGCCGCCGGGTTGCGTCCGCAGCGCAGCACCCTGCGCGGTTTCCCCCAGTCGGTGCGGGTCATCGGCGACGACACCGAGCAGGCCAACATCATCCTGGGCGGCACCGGGCTGTCGCGCACCGACGAGCGGCGGTTCGTCCTCGGTGTGCTGTCGACGGCGATCGGTGGGGGCATGTCCTCGCGACTGTTCCAACAGGTCCGGGAACAGCGTGGCCTGGCCTACTCGACGTACTCGTTCAGTTCCGGCTACGCCGGCGACGGACTGTTCGCGCTGTATGCCGGCTGCCAGCCCGCGAAGGCGGACGAAGTCGTCGCGATCATGTCCGGAATCCTGACCGAGGTGGCCGCCGATGGTCTGCGCGCCGACGAGGTCGAACGCGCGAAGGGCCAGCTGCGCGGCGGCATGGTGCTGGGTCTGGAGGACTCGGGGTCGCGGATGAGCCGGATCGGAAAGGCCGAGCTGAGCTACGGCGACGTCCTCGGAGTCGACGAACTTCTGGCCGAGGTACAGGCGGTGACGGTGGACCAGGTGAACTCCCTGGCGGCGGAACTGGCCGCCCGGCCGCGTTGCCTCACGGTGGTCGGTCCCTTCGATGAGCACGACTTCGACGCAGCAGTCTGAACCGACCCTCTAAGGTTGGCCGAACAAGTGTGGTGACCAGGGTCTGGGACCTGGGCCCCGCAGCGACAGATCCGAAGGAGATGACGGACGTGACGGAGCCGACTCGGGTAGGTGTGTTGGGCGCTCGCGGCCGGATGGGTCAGCAGGTCTGCAAGGCGGTGGTTGCCGCGCCGGATCTGGATCTCGTGGCGATGGTGGACATCGGTGACTGGTTGTTCTCGGTCGCAGACGCAGACGCTCAGGTCATTGTGGACTTCACTCACCCCGACGTGGTCATGGACAACCTCCGCTTCGCCATCGACAACAACATCCACGCGGTTGTCGGCACCACCGGTTTCACCGACGAGAAGCTGGACACCGTCCGCAGCTGGCTGCACGACAAGCCGGACCTGGGGATCATCGTCGCGCCGAACTTCGGGATCGGGGCGGTGCTGTCGATCCGGTTCGCCGAGCTGGCAGCTCCGCACTTCGAATCCGCCGAGATAATCGAACTGCACCACCCTGACAAGGCCGATGCCCCGTCAGGCACCGCGATGCTCACCGCGCGACTCATCGCAGAGGCTCGCAAGCAGGCCGGTCTCGGTGCGATGCCGGACGCGACGACGGCGGAGG
>JBBQFE010000448.1:0-3208 GCA_038321605.1 Mycobacteriales bacterium
TTCGCCCACCACCCCGAGCAGGGCGGCTGGACGCAGGCTGATCTGCAGGCACGACTCGACGCCGACTGGTTCGATCCGGCGGGCTTCCTGGTGACGATGCGGGGCGAAACGATGCTGGGCTACCACTGGACCAAGGTGCACCCGGCGACAGCGAGCAGCCCGGCGCTGGGCGAGGTCTACGTCCTCGGCGTCGACCCGGCGGCTCAGGGCCTCAAACTCGGGTCGACCCTGCTGGTGCGCGGGCTGCGCCACCTCGCCGCGGCCGGGTTACAGACCGCACTGCTCTATGTGGACGAGTCCAACAGCGCTGCGGTCTCGCTGTATCGCAAGGTCGGTTTCAGCACGTTCGCCACGGACGTGCAGTACCGGGCGAACTGACGAAGGCCCGCCGCCGGCGCCCTACTCCCGACGCCGATGCATTACCAGTGCGACCTGCCGTAATTCACCTGCTGTCCATGCCCACAGAACCGGGGCGTCGACGAACGTGTGAGGTTCGTTCACCTTGCGTTCACCGAGCACTCCCCGATCGTCCACTTCAAGTCCCTAACGTCCGTGTCGACACAACCTCGACCACGGATCGAAATCATCGATCGCGGTGACCGAACGAAAGGGTTCACGGGTGCAGATCAACCGCATGGGCATCGCTGCCGGAATCGCGCTGGGCGCCGTCGCGCTCGCCGCCTGCAGCTCCAGCAAGACCACGAACACCGGTACTTCTCCGAGCGGCTCGTCGAGCGGCGGCGCAGCAGCCTGCTTCTCCGGCTCGCTCAAGGGTGAGGGTTCCACCGCCCAGAAGAACGCCATCGAGCAGTGGATCACCGACTACCAGACCAAGTGCTCGGGCGCGACGGTCAACTACAACGCGACCGGCTCAGGCGCCGGCATCAAGCAGTTCACCGGCAAGCAGGTGGATTTCGCCGGCTCGGACTCAGCGCTGGACCCGACCAAGGGTGAGGTCGACGCAGCCAAGGCCGCCTGTGGATCGCCCGCCTACGACCTTCCCATGGTCACCGGCCCGATCGCCGTCGCCTACAACCTCAAGGGCGTCGCGAAGCTGAGCCTGCCGTCCACGGTCGTGGCCCAGATCTTCCTCGGCAAGATCACCACCTGGAACGACCCGGCAATTGCCGCTGCGAACTCGGGCGTGACCCTGCCGTCGACGAAGATCAGCGTCTTCTTCCGGTCAGACGAATCAGGTACCACCCAGAACTTCGAGAAGTACCTGGCCGCAGCCGCTCCGAGCGACTACACCGACACCCCCAGCAAGTCCTGGAGCGGCAAGGTCGGCTCGGGCAAGAAGGGTTCCGACGGCGTTCAGCAGGGCGTCTCGGGCACCGACGGCGGCATCGGCTACATGGAGTGGTCCTTCGCCCAGAACGGCAACCTCGGTGTGGCGCAGATCGACAACGGCGCCGGCCCGGTCGAGCTCACCTCCGACTCCGCTGCCAAGGCCGTCGAGGCCGCCAAGGTGACCGGAACCGACGGCGACCTGACCCTCAAGCTCGACTACGCGACCAAGACGGCCGGGGCCTACCCGATCGTGCTGGTCACCTACGAGGTCGTCTGCAGCAAGTACGCCGACGCAGCCAAGGGCACCGCGGTCAAGGACTTCCTGACCTACATCTCCGGTGACGGCCAGACCGGCCTGAAGGACCTCGGCTACGCGCCGCTGCCCGACGTCATCGCCACCCAGGTCAAGGCGTCCATCGCCAAGATCAGCTAACTGCTGACGTAACAGTCTGAACTGGCTAGCCTTGCAGATGGAGCGCGAACCCCGTCCAGTCCCCCGGTCACACCGGGGGACTGGCGGGGTTCTCGCACTGGAAAATGGCCCTAAGACGGGGACTCGATGACAGGACCGCATCCCATGACTGACCAGGAGTCCAGCGACCGCCAGGCCGAACGGGCCAGGCGGGCGGCGGCGAAGGCGGACTACGACGCAGCGCAGCTCGGCAGCGACCCGTCCGGTGAGGGCCACCGGGACCACCCGGCGGCCAGCGGCGATCTGGGGCCGATCCCGTCGTCCTCCGCCCTGGCCACCGGGACCCCGGACGACGGGGTGGTCAGCGGTTCCAGCCTGTCCGCATTCGGCCCGTCCAGTGGCAGCAAGATCCGGCTCGGCGACCGGATCTTCAAGTACCTGACGATGGGCAGCGGCATCTTCGTCGTCACCCTGATCGCGCTGGTGGCAGTCTTCCTGATCGCCAAGGCCATCCCGTCGATCGCCAACGACAAGGTCAACTTCTTCACGTCACGTACCTGGCAGGTCAACTCGTCGCCGCTGAAGTTCGGGATCGTCGACCTGCTCTGGACCACGGTGCTCTCTTCGGTGTTCGCGATGGTGCTGGCGGTGCCGGTCGCCATCGGGATCGCGTTGTTCATCACGCAGTACGCCCCGAAGAGGCTGGCGCGTCCGGTGGCGTTCGTGGTCGATCTGCTGGCCGCGATCCCGTCGATCGTGTACGGCGTCTTCGGCATCACGATCTTCGCGCCGAAAATGCGCCCGGTCGTCGATTTCCTGGACCGGACGCTCGGCTGGATCCCCCTGTTCCACAAGCAGATCAGCGACCCGGGCACTGTCTTCGCCGGCGGCATCATCCTGGCCATCATGATCCTGCCCATCATCACCGCGATCAGCCGAGAGGTCTTCGAGCGCACCCCCCGGGCCAATGTCGAGGCCGCCTGGGCCCTCGGCGCCACCAAGTGGGAGATGATCCGGCTGTCGGTGCTGCCTTACGGCCGTCCAGGGGTGATCTCGGGTGCCATGCTGGGGCTCGGCCGGGCGCTGGGCGAGACCATCGCCATCACGTTGATCCTGGTGGCACCGCCCGCCGGCGCACCGTTCAGCTCCTCACTGATCTACGGCGGTGAGACGTTCGCGTCCAAGATCGCCAACGCGGCGGCGGAGTTCAACAACCCCAGCCAGACCGGTGCCTACATCGCCGCCGGCCTGGTGCTGTTCGTCCTCACGTTCGCGGTCAACGCCGCCGCCCGGATCATCGTCAACCGACGCAGGGAGTTCTCATGACCGTCGCCAGCCCGCTGGCACCGTCCACCCTCGCCGGCTCGTCGAAGGGTGGCATGCGGGCGTTCAAGAACACCCTCGCCACGGTGCTGGTCACCGCAGCCTTCGTAGTGGCACTGATTCCCCTCGTCTGGCTGCTGTGGACGGTGGTGAGCAAGGGAATCTCGACGATGCTGTCGTCGG
>JBBQFE010000449.1:0-3207 GCA_038321605.1 Mycobacteriales bacterium
GGCCGCCGCAGGCAGGTCAACCGCGACACGACAAGTCGTGTGCCCACGCCAAAACGCCCCTCGGAGCCCCTCACAGACCCCTGACCTGCATCAACGCTCAGCCGCAGGCCCTCATGTGCCCATCAACTGCGGAACTCGGGTACCCCCGCCCCGCTGCTAGGCCCAACTTGAACGGCATGCGCCCAGCCCATGGATGACCACCGATTACTGAGCCGTCTGCGCCACGCACCGGCGGCTGGGTGCACTACCCCCACGACTGCCAGCAGGGGTTACGCCGACGGCTACCCGAACGGCTGGTAGTCGGTGGCCTCCGTAGCGACGGCGGTATTGAGCTCGCCGAGCCGACGGACCAAGTCGGCGTTGTTCTGGGCGACTGTCTTGGGCCAGCCGTAGCTGCTTGCAACAGCCTCGTCGAGGCGGCGGTGCGCCTTCTGCAGGGCGAGGTAGGCGCCCTCGTCCACGGCGTTGTACAGCTGCGTCAGCCCGAGTTCGTCCTGTACGGCGAGTTGGCTGCGGAGCGCGAGCAGGTCTCGGCTGGCGGCTGCCACGCTCTCGCGTTGAGCGGGGGAGGTGGTGGGCGGCCAGGGGAAAGTTTCGAACGCTGTCGAGGGGGTGTACCGCAGGTCCTGCTTCAGAGTGGAGGAGCGTGCCCAAGCCCAGGCGCCATGTGCCCGAGACGTGAGTACACCCATGGAGTAGTCGTCGTCGAATGCGAGGACGCCGGTGGCATTGCTGGGGCACCAGGAGGCGTCGGCCCAGACGAACAGGAGCCGTTTGCCGGTCAGCGTCGAGCAGATGAACCGCGTCTTGCCGGCGACGGCCTGTCGCATCTCGGGTCTGGGCCATGCGAACTGCCACCACAGGCGCGCGAAGTGCCGCTGCTTGTTGCGGTCGCGGTCGGGCTTGACGTCACGACGGATGATTGCGAGCGATTTCGGATATCGCATGGCCTGCTCGAGCGGACGGGTGCCAAAGTCAATGATCCAGCGACGGGGCGCGGCGCCCGGGGCGTCGGTGATGTCGTCTGAGTTGAGATAGCGCCGCACGACGTCGCTCTCACCTGCCGCGTGCAAGGCGGCGGCCGTGTCGTCGTTCAGGATGAAGCCCGGTCCGGTGGGCTGGCAGCCGATAAACGCTCGCGCGCGGTTGCCGCTAAGCCGTGCTGGTTCAGGGGTGGGCTGTCCGGCACGCAGGTGGGACGTGATGCCGTCCACGACGTGGCCGTCGAGGGTGAACTGCTGAACCGGCCCGGGTGGATTCTTGATCCAGTTAGTGATCGACACGTACACCTTGGCTTCGCCAGGCCACCGCTGGGAGGAGACCGCGTCGGTGATCACCCCGCCGGTTTGCAGCAGATAGTTCAGCGATGCCAGGCGGTGCTTGTTCTCGCGCAACGTGTTCGTGGAGACCAGCCCGGCGCGCTGACCGTCGCGCAGCTGGGCCTGCGCGCGACGAAACCAGTAGGCGGAGTAGTCCACGACCCCGACATGAAACGTGGTCTTGAGCTGTTCCACATAGTCCCCACCGTGCACGCGGCGGATCAGCCGGTCGCCCAGGAACGGCGGGTTGCCGATGATGACGTCCGCGTCCGGCCAGGGCGCGAAGACAGCATCGGCGATCCTGATACCGGACAGCGTCACCAGGGGCAGCGGGTTCTCCGCCTGCCCGTAGTTTCGAGCATCTGCCGGTGCCCCATCCACAAGGTGACCCGGGCGATCAGCACGGCGACCGGCTCGATGTCGATACCGCGAATGTTGGCCAGCGGATAGAACGGCCAGGGCTGCGCCGGCAGTGGCTGGCCAGTGCTGGCCGCTAGGTCAGTGATGCGTTGCTTGAGCTGGTGCTCCAGGCCGCGCAGCTCGCGGTAGGCGATGTACAGGAAGTTGCCGCAGCCACACGCCGGGTCCAGCACAACGAAGGAGGTGAGCTCCTCGAGCAGTTGTCGGGCCTGCTGCGGCGTGGACGCCTGATCGATTTGGTCCTGCCAGGGCCGCACAATGGTGGGCTCGACGATCTTTAGGATGTCAGTTTCGTGCGTGTAGTGGGCGCCGAGCTCCCAGCGGCGCTCCCGGCCGATCACACCCTCGAGCAGGGAGCCGAAGATGGTCGGGTCGACCTGGCTCCAGTCGTACTCCGCAGCGCCAGCGAGCAGGTCCAACTCGTCGCGTTTGAGGTCGACCTCAGCCGGGTCGGCGAACAGCTGCCCGTTCACGTAGCGGGTACCAGCTAGTGTCGCGTGTTGGAAGTGACTTTGCTGTGTGTGGTTGAGACAATGGTTCATGTCGCGCGTGGAGCCGTTGGTGTTGCGGGCCGGGGACGAGCAGAAGCTGCGGGAGTGGATGCGGTCCTCGACGATCCCGGCGGGGTTGGCGCAGCGGGCCCGGATCGTGCTGCTGGCGGCGGAAGGCGTCAGTAGCGCCGAGGTCGGCCGGCGGGTCGGGGTGAGCTTGCCGACGGTGCACTCCTGGCGGGTCCGGTACGCCACCGGCGGCCTGGCGGCGCTGGATGACCGGCCGCGGTCGGGTCGGCCGGCGGTGCACGACGAGCAGGCGATCATCGCGGCGACGTTGGACAAGCCGCCGGCCGACCTGGGCGTGACGCACTGGTCGGCCCGACTGTTGGCGGACCAGCTCGGGGTGAGTTTCGCGACGGTGGCGCGGATCTGGCGACGCTGGGGGCTCAGGCCGGGCAAGGCCGAGACGTTCAAGTTCTCCACCGATCCCGAGCTCGAGGCCAAGATCCGAGACGTCGTCGGGCTCTACCTGGACCCGCCGGCCAAGGCGGTTGTCGTTTGTGTCGACGAGAAGACCCAGATCCAGGCGCTGGACCGGACCGCGCCGATCCTGCCGATGCGTCCGGGGATCCCGGAGAAGCAGACCCACGACTACAGGCGCAACGGCACCACGACGCTGTTCGCGGCGTTGGAGGTCGCGACCGGCCTGGTCACCGACCGCTGCTTCGCCCAGCACACCAACGTGGAGTTCCTGGCGTTCCTCAAGCAGGTCGCCCGGGCCTACCCGCGGGTGCCGCTGCACGTGGTCTGCGACAACTACGCCACCCACAAGCACCCGAACGTGACCGCGTGGCTGGCCAAGCACCCCCGGGTGCAACTGCACTTCACCCCGACCTCGGGTTCCTGGTTGAACATGGTCGAAATCTTCTTCGGGATCATCACCCGGCAAGCGATCCGCCGAGGCACGTTCCACA